>JACMMA010000369.1 GCA_014379275.1 Armatimonadota bacterium
CAAAACGAAACACGCCACCCGCCGGGCAAATCCCACGGCAATACACGCCGCTATCCTATTCCCTGCTGTTGTCCGACAGTTTGCCAATGTCGTCGGCGATGATCCGCGCCGTTTCCTCCAGGCCTGCCTCGGTAATGTTCTTCCCGTCTGCGAACCGTTCGGACATCATCTGCTCGTGCGATTTCGACATAGTGAGGAAACGTTCCGCCAGCCCGCGCCTTTGCGGGGACATATTCGGTGCGTTTTGTAAACGCGTCTCGAACGCCGCCAGAAGATTTTGGGTCTGGAGTTGCACCGCCCGCAAACTCGCCTCGTCATATTGCTCGTCGGAAAGTCGGTCGGTCACGCCATCCCGCTCCGCGATCTCCAGCGCGAACGGTAGGGTGCGTTGTACTTTATCCTCGATGTTTTCAAGCATCTTTTCGCGGAATATTTGCTGTATTTTTTCCGCAGACTCATCGGCGTATTCGTCGGCGAATATCTCGTACATGTGCGACCTGATTCCCTCTTTATTCCAGAGTGCCCGTTCGCGTATCTGTTGCTCGATTCGTGCTTGCAATCCGTCTTCCATAACTTGTTATATCGCGTCGGTGCCCGTCGTTTCACGGCGAAAATTTCACGGAGTATTTAGAGGAAGCAGGTCAACATATCTCTACGGTTAGTCGCGTTTATTATGCCGACGGACATCGCACGATAAACATATCCGCCCTCCCGCGCTCGATGAAAAGGCGTGGGGTCTGTGGTATCACGTGCGGTACAAGTCTTGCTTGCCAATAAATCCGATAGATGCCTGAGTCGCGGGGAGACAACAACGTGCCTTTCTACCATCCTAAAAAAACACCGGCGTCGAACGCCTTGACCGATCTGATTCACGCCGTACTTCGTATGAACGCGACGGTGCGAAAATCAGGAACTCGCCTGACTCGAGACATGGGACTGACCAACTCGCGGTGGCAGATACTGGGCGAGATATTCGCGCTGGGAGAGCGCGTCACGGTGAGCGAACTGGCGCGGCACCTGGGTTTGACTCGTCAAGCCGTGCAACGACTTGCGGACGAAATGGTAGAAGACGGTATGGTCGAATTCGCCGAAAACCCCGGCGACGCCCGCGCAATGCACTTGATCATGACGGAAGCCGGAAGGTCGGTTTACAACGACTCATTGGAGCGCGAATGGCAGTGGACGAACGCGGTCGCCGAAGACTTCAACGCGGAAGAAATCGCACACGCCGTGGCACTTCTGACAGCCCTCACACAAAAAATGCAAAACGATTGACAATTTATTGTCAAATAATCTAGGATCATTATTGACAACATGTTGTCAACGTGGTAACATCCATATTGACAACATGTTGTCAATATATAGCTCGTTAGAAAGTCAGTTACCCGATGCCATCAACCGCCGCCGCCGAACAGTTTGTCCCGCGTAACCTGCGATCTACCGCCGTTTCTTCACGCTCCTGACGCGGATGGGCTTCGATGTCCCTGTAATATTCCCGTCCGCCCTGCCTGTTTACGCCTAGGCGCCCCCGTGTCTGTGTGAAAACGCCCGCAAGCGGTATCACACTCGGTGCAAAATCAAACGCGAAAGGAAATGGAAAAGATGTTATCCGAATCAGCAATTGCCATCACGATAGATGACGAAAATGGTGGGGGGCTTGATCGGGCACGCGCCGTCTTGCGTGAGTGCGACCCGGTGATGCGTGTCCTCATTGACGCCAAACCCGAACTCGATTACGACGCCTGGCGGCGAACGCTTCCCGTCGAAGGTCTTTTTGAAGCCCTTCTGTTTCAAATCGTCGGCCAACAGATCTCGGTATCCGCCGCGAACGCCATCTACGCCCGTCTGCGTGCCCTTTTCGCTGACAACCGCCCCGACCCGAAGAGATTGACGGAAATCTCCGTTGACAGTTTGCGGGGCATCGGTCTTTCGGCCCGCAAGGCAGAGTACGCCAAAGACCTCGCGGAGCGGGCGACTCAGGGAGAACTCGACGGGATTGCAAACCTATCGCACGAGGAGGCGCGGGCGATCCTTGTCTCCTTCCGGGGCATCGGGGCTTGGACCGCCGACGGAGCGTTGCTGATCGCATTCGGATTGCCCGACGTACTCGTTTCGGGCGACCTGGTACTCCGCAAGGCAGTGCAACGCGCCTACGGTCTTGCCGAGATGCCTTCCGAGAGAGAAGTCGAGGCGATTGGCGAATGTTGGAGACCGCACCGCTCACTCGCCGCCGGATACCTGTTCGAATCCATGGTTTCCGCCTGAATCGCGACCGTGCCTGGTCGAATTATCGTCATTTAACGGACCGGGGCGGGATACCCCCGGTCCTCCGTACCCTTTGCCTGGCGGCAACCCAGGCGTGCGACTACATCCAGAGAAATTAGAAAGAATTATTATGAAATCTTGCGAAGAGCTACGGACTGGCGGCACGGTCGCCATCGTCGGGGCGGGTCCGGCGGGGACGATGTTGGCGCGGCTATTGCAGACACAGGGATTCTCTGTAAAGGTTTTCGAGCGCGACGCCTCGCCGACCGCCAGGCCGCAGGGCGGTAGCCTCGATCTGCGCAAGAATGCCGGTCAGCGGGCGGTCGAGCAAGCCGGTCTGATGGAAGAGTTCACTCACCTTTCGCGTAGCGACGCCAAGGCGTTCAAGATGCTGGATTCGCAAGGCAACCCGCACCCGGCGGGCGAAGCCGGGACCCACGAGGAGGCAGGACCGGAAATCGACCGTGGCGACCTCCGCCAGATGCTACTCGGTTCGCTCGCCCCCGACACCATTGCCTGGGATCACACCCTCAAGGATGTACTGCCTGAAACGGACGGTCGGTGGCGCCTGGAGTTTAAAGACCAAGCCCCTGTCGTCGCCGATCTCGTCGTCGGCGCCGACGGCGTCGGCTCCCGCGTCCGCCCCCGCCTGACGCCGGTCCGCCCGCGCTACACTGGCATGACGATGCTCGCGGGCGTGATCCGCAAGGAACTCTGGCGCGGAACCGAAATCTCGGACCTCGTCGGCGAAGGTTCGGTGATGTTCGCGGATCATAACCAGACTATCTTTGTACAACGCTGCTCGCATGACTTGATCCTTCTGTATTACTCGATGGTTGTCGCCCAGGACTGGCCCGCGTCGGGAGGCTTCGCGCTCGATGACAGCGACGCCGTCCTCGACGCCATCAAAGCCGCTTACAAAGACTGGTCGCCTGAGTTGCTCGCGATGCTGACACAGGTCGACGGTAAGTTCAACCGCTGGCCGCTGTCCGTGATGCCGCCGGACTACCAGTGGGAGACGCAGCCGGGTCTCGCCATGGTCGGCGACTCGTCGCACGCCATGCCGCCGTTCACCGGCAAGGGGGTAAACCTGGCACTGCTCGACTCGCTCGAACTGGCAAACGCCTTGGTGGCTGACCCCGCCGCCGAGGTCACGGCGGTCGTAAGGGGGTGCGAGGCGCGGATGCAGGAGCGGACGCGCAACGAGATCGGGGAATGCCTGGGAGTCGGACAATTCATCTACGGACTCGAAGTCGACTTCAGCAAGCCGCAGGAAAGCGACCTCCGCAACCTGAGCCAGATCGTCCCCGTAAAGGAATAACCATGACCGTTGATCAGAAATTCATCGCGTCCGCCGCCGACCACTCGGAAGTCATGGATGCCCTGTACCGTTTCGGAGCCGGTGTTGATCACAACGACCCGGCTCTGATCGCCTCGGCGTTCAGTGAGCACGTCGTGGTGGACTTCGGTCCCTGCGGTCGCAAGATGGGTCTTGAATTCCCGGTTTTGACCGGGCACGAAACGGTCGTCGGCTTCCTGAGCGCGAACGCCGGATCGCAGACGACCAGCCATGTGATTACGAACGGGCGCGTCCATGTCGAAGGGGACGTCGCCCGGTTGCACACCCTGGTAGACGCCACCCACCTCCCGCGCGGGGATCATTCCCGGCGATGCCAGATGATGAACTGGTACGAGGTAGAACTCGTCCGGGTCGGGCGTCTCTGGCGTATTCGTCGCCTTGTCATTGATAG
>JACMMA010000370.1 GCA_014379275.1 Armatimonadota bacterium
CCAGATGCTCCACGCATCCACCTTGCCCGCGTCGAATGCCGCGCGAGCGTCCGGCGGCGAAAGATAGGTGGCTTCGATACTGGTGTACGGAATATTTGCCCGTTGCAGGATCTGCACGAGAAAATTATGCGCCCCGGACGCCCGCGCGACCGCGATATTCTTGCCTTTCAAATCCCCAAGCGTTCGGATCGGCGACCCTTTCGGCACGATCAATGCCTGCCCGTCGCCGTTGTTGTTCGTATTCGGGATATTCGCGATATACACGAACGGCGTCCCGGCGGCTTGCGCGAAGATCGCGGGCGATTCGCCGGTCGAGCCGAAATCGAGGCTGTCGACGCCGAGGGCTTCCAGGAGCGGCGGTCCGGCGGGGAACGCCAGCCATTCGACTTTCACGCCTTTTTCGGCGAGCCGTTTGTCGAGCGTGCCGCGCAGTTTGAGCAGGTTAAGCGTGTCGGCTTTTTGATGACCGATGCGAAAGACCGATGGGGAGGCAGTAGTGGGCTGCCGACCTGCCGCGCCAGATTCGCCCTGGCGGGATCCGACGCCGGTGGACGATCCGCCGTTCTCGCCGCAACCGACAGCCACCGTCAGCAGAAGCGGCGCGAACGCCGCCCCCGCCACGGAAACGAGAAACCGCCGTCTATTCCATGTGTTGCTTTTCATTAGTCGTAGACCTACAGCGCGGGAACCGCCTTCGCGTCGTTCTCGACAAACCACCCGGCGGCGTCCGGCGTTTGCGACTTGCGGAACGTCACTCCTTTTGTGTTCTGAATCGGCGCGAGCGTGCCATAATCGGCGAGCGTCCCGCCCGCGATACTGGGTTTCGGGTCGCCGGTGAACGACGGCGTGGGTGCTTTCGTCCACTTGACGTGACCGTCACCGAAAAGATAGTTGGTGCCGCCGTTATGGCGGTTACGCCCGATGAAATACTCGGCGGAGCAGATCTGTGCGTCCGGGATCGCCGTGTAGTCGGCGGGGGCGTCGATGCCGTCCGTCCAGACGCACCGTCCGCGTGATTCGGTGAGTAGCACGATGCGCGTCACTTCGTCCAGGTCGCCGAGCGAGAGCGACGGGTTGCGGCGCGGCGCGGAAACGTTCAGCGCGAACGTCCCGAAGACATACCGGTTCACCGAGTAGGAAAGCGCGGGGCGGTAGGCGGGCGTGGACGAGTCGCGCCCGGATTTGTCGAAGTTCGGGCAGACATAGATGCTCGTCACCTTGTCCGGCGTCGCGGTGCCGACCGCTTGCGGGAAGTTGGCTTTGATATACGGGTCTATCGCGAACTGCCAGGTAATGTTGCTATTGCCCGTCGTGTCGTCGTTGGGCGTGTAGTTCGCGAACGGGAACGTTTCGTCGTAATCCTGCACATAGGCGAGGGTAGCGATCCCGATCTGGCGCAGGTTCGACGCGCAGACAGTTTGACGGCCTTTCTCCCGCGCCTGGGCGAATACAGGAAACAATATCGCGGCAAGTATGGCGATTATAGCGATAACAACGAGCAGTTCAATCAGAGTAAAGGCTTGGTTTTTCGATTTCATGATTTTTTTATCCTTTCAAAACTATCGGGTGGGTACGACGCCGCGCTTCGCGGGCAAACTTTTTGCGGACGCCGATTCCGACGCCGACGGCGGCAGATGCGGGAATACCTGCTCGGCAAAGTGAAACGCTTCCTCTAAATGTGGGTAGCCGGAAAGTATGAACGTGTCGATCCCCAGCTCCGCGTACTCCGCCATGCGCTCGGCGATGGTGCTGCCGTCTCCGACCAGCGCGGTACCGGCTCCAGGGCGCACCAGTCCCAGCCCCGCCCACAGATTCGGCGACACCTGAAGATTTTCGCGCTTGCCGCCGTGCAGTTCGCGCATCCGCTTCTGCCCGACCGAGTCGGACGCGGCGAAGCGGGCTTGCGCGACGGCGATCTGTTCGTCGCTCAGGTGCGCGATCAGGCGGTTCGCCGCGTCCCACGCCTCGCCCTCGGTCTCGCGGGCGACGACGTTCAGCCGGATTCCGAAACGGAGCGGCTCGGTGCGCCCGATTCGCGCGGCTTCGGCGCGAACCCGGTCCAACTTCTCCTTGACCTGTGCGGGCGGTTCGCCCCAGGTCAGGTAAACGTCGGCGTGCTTCGCCGCAACGGCGATGCCCGCGTCCGACGACCCACCGAACCAGATCGGCGGGTATGGTTGACTGTACGTCGTGCCGACCTGCAAGCCGTTCTCAATCCGTAAGTGCTTGCCGTGAAATGTACTCGCCCCATCGGCGAGCAGGGTGCGAAAGATCGTCAGAAACTCATCCGTAATCTCATAGCGTGTGTCATGGTCGGCGAAAACACCGTCCATCGCCGCCGCCTTCACCCCGCCGTCCCCGGTCACGACGTTGATCAGCAGTCGCCCCTCGGAAAGCCGGTCGAACGTCGCCGCCATCCGCGCCGCTAGCGAGGGCTGTATGATGGAGGGGCGGACGGCAACCAGGTAGCGCAACTGCCGCGTGACGCCGATCAGCGCGGACGCCGCGACCCAGGCATCCTCGCAACCGATCCCGGTCGGCAACAGTGCCCCATAATACCCGAGCGAATCGAGCGCGGTCGCCAGAGTGCGCAGATAGCCGAAGTCCATCGGTCGCGCCCCTTGCCCGCCCAAATATCGCTCGTCGCCCGGTGTCGGGAAAAACCATAATACATGCATCGTTTAGGAATCCAAAAAAGAGGCCGAGTCTTCCGGCGCGACGCTTGCGCGTTGCATCGGTGAAAGACTCGGCCTCCGGTTGTCCGGTCAGCCCAGAATAGGGTATGGAATTGTCGGCACACGCTCCTTGGAACGCGCCTTAACGCAAACGTATCTTCTCCGTCTTTTCGATCTGCACAATCCGCCCGTCCTGAATCACGATCTGCACGGTGCCGAATCGGATCGAGCGCACCGCTTCCTCGATAGCAGTCAGTGGATACTCGGTCGACTCCACCGCTTTGTGTTTTTTATCGCCCGCTGTACCAGTGGGGTGAGAAATGGTGGGCACACTCGTATTGTCCTCGCTCATTCGCGGCTCCTTAAACTATCGGCAACAAGAACAGTTCGGGGGAATGGAGGCAATTATACACCCCCACAAGTCAGAAATAACTTCGCGTACAGCGACAACAGAGCAGGGAAGGACAGAAATGGCGCGGGAAAGTGTCCGAGGGTAAAGGTTTGTTCGTGTAAAAGCCTAGCATCTCAATGCAACTTTCTCGACCGGAATTATGCAGTAATATTAGCGTACTATAGTATAGTTTGTCAAGCGGCTTAGTATGTTATTTTATCCGCAGTCTTTTACGCCCCGCCAGCGTGGATAATATCACCCCCGGCAATCGCGGAGTCGGCGGTTTATTTTCTTGTAAAATAGAAGGCGTACTGTTAGAATACGGGAACTTTGCGGTATGTACGCCGTACTTAGAGGAACCGTATGTAGTGTGAAATAACACGGGCGAGAAAAGAGGCAATTACGCCCCTTTTCCACCCTTGCTCTATAGCGGGATGGAGGCATCGAGCAAACTGTGCAGGGTGTGATAGAACAACAAGACGAAGAGATAATACTGACGCCAAGCGGTCGGCGCAATATCGAAGATGAATTACAACAATTAGTGACCGTGGATCGCCACGAAGTCGCCGATCGGATCCGCGACGCGAAAGATTACGGGGATCTGACCGAGAACGCCGAGTACGAAGCGGCGAAAAACGCCCAGGCGTTTATCGAGGGTCGGATCATTGATTTGAAGCGCATTCTCGGGAGTGCGCGGGTTCTCGACGAATCCGAAGTGCCGACGGACAAAGTCGGTCTGGGTTCCATAGTCACGGTGCGTGACGAGGAATTCGATGACGAGTGGACCATGACGATGGTCTCCGCCTACGAAGCAGACCCGGACAAAGAACGGATTTCCGACCTGTCTCCCGTCGGGCAGGCGTTGATAGGCAAAAAAGTCGGCGACAAAGTGACCGTCCGAACCCCCGGCGGCACTACCGGCTATACGATTAAAGCCATCGCCAAATAGGAAGTAGCGCCCCGGCAACCCGTCGTTGCCGGGGCGTTGTTTCGTGAAGCGGGGGAGTTTATTCCCCCGCTTCTTCGCGAAGTGGTTTACCTTCGGGGACGAAGAACAGGTTGTGGTGCCCACTCCCCATAATGTTGCGGTCCTTCTCCCAATCGAAAGCCGTCAGTCGCCCGGACGCGTCCACTTCGTAGGACTTGTACTGGAGATCGCGCAGAAACGCCAGCACTTCCTCCTGAGAACTGCCCAGATTCTTTAAA
This sequence comes from Armatimonadota bacterium, assembly GCA_014379275.1. Classification (GTDB taxonomy): domain Bacteria; phylum Armatimonadota; class Armatimonadia; order Armatimonadales; family Armatimonadaceae; genus JACMIU01. Next base: position 4,273 of record JACMMA010000370.1, read on the forward strand.
AGCTTGTCGTCCACTTCCAGCAAAAGGTAAGGGCGACCGTATAGCGTGCGCGGCGCACCGCGCAAGATCTGCAATTCCGCCCCCTCCGCGTCCGCCTTGATGATTTGTACGGAATCTGCCCGCTCCCCCAGGCAAGTGTCCAGCGTTTCTAACGCGACGGTGACGGTCTGCTCGGGGCGCACGTCATTGTTCCCACCACCCACGAGTCGCGAGACGGCGAGATCGTCGAATGCGGGAAGCATCGCTCCGCTACCGGCGTGGTCGCTGGCCGCCTTTTCTATGAGAGTGCAATTGCCGAATTCGTTCAGTCTCACGTTCTGGCGGAGCCGCGCGAACGCTTTCGGGTTCGGCTCGATGGCGAAAACGTGCCCCCCCGAGCCGACCCGCGCGGCGGCGAATAAAGTATACGCCCCGACATTCGCCCCGATGTCGACGAATATCTGACCGTCGGACAGGTACCGCGAAAGGCAGAGCATGAAGCGGTGCTCGTAGATGCCGGTATAGTAGATGTGCCGCTGCTGACCATCACTCAGGTCAACGATCATGCGCCCGCCGGAGCGAAGTTGTGTTTCCACCGCACCGGGCGGGGAGCCGAGGCGACGACACGACCCCTTGATTTGCCGGTACAGAGAGTCGGCGGCGGTTAGCGGTATCCCGCGCAACGCTTTCTGGATCACCCGCCGCGTCGCCCCACGCGCCCCGTCGCCGACATCCGACACAATGCTATCCATCCAACCAGTACCCTTGTCCCGCCCCCGAAGAACGCGTCAGCACGCTCTCCGCCGCTAAAATTTCCGGGGAGCCGAATCGGTTCACCCGCGAGCGATCCCCAATTCTATCACGGACCAAAATGCGGGGAAACCAGGGTAGCCCTTGTTCATTTTTCCGCGTCACCATCCGTCCATTTTCGCGTTATATAAGGCATCACTCTTTGAAGTGGCGAAGCCGCCACATTTATAGCGAGAAACCTGATGCTTACCTCCACCGACCTACGCGAAACGCTCGCAACTACCGGGAAACTTTTGCTTTTCCGTCCGGTGAAGCCGGATCTGCCCCGGCACACGCCGCTGTATCTTCTAATCGGTATCGGCTCTGCATGGCTCGCCGGAGTCGGGCGGTACTGGGACCACCCCGACGCGGCATGGTGGCAATATGCGGGAATCGGCTCGGTCGTCTATATTTTCGCTCTCGCGCTGGTGCTTTATCTTTTGCTGTTGCCGCTACGCCCCCACGACTGGACTTACGGACGGGTGCTTACCTTCGTCGGTCTCACCGCGCCGCCAGGAATCCTGTACGCCATCCCCGTCGAGCGGTTTCTTTCCCTAGACGCGGCACAGTCCGTAAATTTCTGGTTTCTCGCCGTCGTCGCCTCCTGGCGCGTCGCCCTGCTATGGCGTTTTCTACGCGGTTCCGCACGTCTTCCCGGTGCGGTGGCAGGGGTCGCGTTGCTTCTACCCTTATGTTTGATCGTCGCCACACTCACCGTTCTCAACCTGGAAAAAGCCGTATTCCAGATTATGGCGGGATTGCACGGAAAAAATGCCACCCCGAACGACGGCGCGTACCTCGTTCTGGTTCTGCTGACGGGAATTTCGTTTTACGCATCGCCATTTCTGCTCTTCGCGTACGGGCTGCAAATCAACAATCGGCGAAACGATAAGAATATAAAAGTGAGTAGCGAAGCGGAATCGGTAGAACCGGTAAAGGACGAGACCACATGAAACTCGGATTGATCGCCATGAGCGGGGTCCGCGTACAAAACGCCGAACTCGCCGCGCTCGGCTTGACCCTGCCTGCGTTCGTCGAGCGTAGCGGAGTGATCGCCTCGCTCCCCAGCCTGGGATTGCTCACCCTCGCCGGACTGACACCACGGGATGTGGATATTACCTATCTCGAAATCGCCGATCTGTCGGCAACTGAAGGTCTCCCCGGCGATTTCGATGTGGTTGCCATTTCCAGTTTTACCGCGCAGATAAAAGACGCTTACGCGCTCGCGGACCGTTATCGCGCCGCGGGAACCAAAGTCCTGTTGGGCGGTTTGCACGTCACGGCGCTACCGGACGAGGCTCGCCAACATGCGGACGCAGTTTTCATCGGCGAGGGCGAACCGATCTGGCAACAGGCGTTGCACGATCTCCGGAACGGGAATCTGCAACCGGTGTATGACGCCCGCGGACAGAGTTTCGATTTCGCATTCGCTCCGATGCCGCGGTTCGATCTGCTCGACATCTCGCGTTACAACCGCCTCACCGTGCAAACCCAGCGCGGGTGTCCGTTCCGGTGTGAGTTCTGCGCCTCCTCGATACGCCTTTTCCCCGGCTTCAAAGTAAAGCCGATCGATCGTGTGATCTCCGAGATCCGCGAAATAAAGCGGCTGTGGAATCGACCGTTCATCGAGTTCGCCGACGACAACACGTTCGCCAACAAAGCGCACGGCAAACGGCTTCTTCGCGCCGTCGCGAAGGAGAACGTTCGCTGGTTCACGGAAACGGATATATCGGTCGCCGAGGACGAAGAGTTGTTGCATCTCCTCGCCGATAGCGGCTGCGCTCAGATTCTCATCGGCCTGGAGAACCCGAGCCGCGAAAGTCTGCACGGTGTGGAGCAAAAAGCGGATTGGAAGGCGCGGCAAGCCGATAAATACCTGGCGGCGATCGAGCGGATACAGCGCCGCGGTATCACGGTCAATGGATGTTTCGTGCTGGGACTGGACAACACGGACGAGACGAGTTTCGCGAGCGTTCTCGATTTCGTTCGGCAGAGCGGTCTGTACGAGGTCCAGATCACGGTACAGACGCCGTTCCCCGGCACCCCCTTGTACACGCGGTTGCGAGAAGAAGGGCGGCTGATCAACGACACCGCCTGGGAAACATGTACGCTGTTCGATGTTAACTTCCAACCCACTCATATGACTGTTGCCGCACTGGAAAAAAACTTCCGCGCTTTGATGGGGGAACTATACACGCAAACAGCGCGCCGGGACCGACGGCGTCGGTTCCGTCAAACGGTCCGGGGGTTTCACCCCCCGGACCAATGAAAACGCCCCGGTAGCACGGGGCCACCGGGGCGTTTGCTCACTATGTTAGCTATTTGCGCTGCCGACTTTTTGTTCCAGGGCGCGCAGTTGCGCTTCGAGGTCCGAGTCGGTGGCTGTCGTCACTGTCGCGGGCTTAGCGACGTTGGTCGTTGACCCCATGTTCAACTTCGCCTCCAACAGTTCCAGTTCGTTCGACGCGGCGATGTCCGCCTCGGCGACTTCGAGGTCCGCGACGCGGTTCTCGACGCGTGTTTTCGCCATCTCGGCGCGCGCCCCGGCTTCAGACTGCGCATTGCGGATCTTCGCCTGCGCTCGCTCGAACGCCTGGGTCGAGTCTTCGATGGTACCGATGCCGTCGAGTGCTTTGTTGATCGCGTTCTGGATCTGCGCGTTCTTCCATTGCGCCTTCATGCTCAGGGCTTCGGCAGTCTTCTGGCGGATACGCTCTTCCTCACGCTTGATGGCAACTTTCACCTGCTCCGACGTTTCGATGGCTTGCTCCAAGCTCGCCTTCGTGGTGGTCAAGCTGGTTTCATAGGACTGCTTTTCTTTAAGCAGTTGCAGAGCCAGATCCCGGTCGCCGCGTTTGAGAGCGAGTTCGGCTTTCGCCTGCAACGTGTTCGTCTTTTTCTGCAGGTCGTCCACCATCTGTTGCAGGTTGTTTTTCTGCGTGATGGCTTGCACCGCACGTTCGCGGTTTTTGGCGTGAACTTCCTGCATCTCGCGTTGCGCTTGTTCGAGCAGGATGTCGGGATTTTCTAATTCGGTAAGACCGCCCGATAGCAGGGCTTTGATATAGTTCCAGAATCGCTTGAGCATCGGTTTTTTCGTATCCTCCCCATCCGGCGGGCATGTGTCCTACCGGGATCGGGTGATGGCACACTGAATTGAGTGCGGCTATTATACCGCGTGTGGCACCAAAAAGTTTTGTGACATTTGCAGTATACGCACGGGTACGGCGATTGCGTTCCGCTTCCTTCGCGTGATTTACGCTTCCCGTTCCCCTGCGCTACATTTTTATGGACACGCGGATCGACAAAACGGTTGCATCGCTATTTCAACGCTTCGATGAGTGCCTGTGTGCCGAGTCCACCCGCGTCCGGTCGCGCTTCGCAAAGCTTTTCGTAATGCCCCAGAACCATGCGCACCCCCGGTAGCGAGAGATTCACGGCGTCGGCGGCTTGTAGCGCGAGTCGCAGGTCCTTGATCAGATGCTCGATCTTGAAGCCGGGCGCGTAATCGCCGCCTGCCATCCGCGCCCCGAGGTTGTTCCAGGACCAAGACGCCGCCGCGCCCGCTCCCACGGCGTCCAGCGTGGCAGGGATATTCGCGCCAGTCTTCACCGCGAACAACAACCCTTCCGCGACCGCCTCGACCGACAGCGCGATGTTGATCTGGTTGACCAGTTTCACCTTCTGCCCGTCCCCAACCGATTCGCCGCAATGAACGATTTTTTTCCCCATCGTCTCGAAAACCGGATACACCCGGTCGAAGTCGGCTTTCGCGCCGCCTGCCATGATTGAAAGCGTCCCCGACTCCGCGCCCCACGATCCGCCCGAAACCGGCGCGTCCACAAAGCCAATGCTGTGCGGCGCGAGTTTTTCGGCGACGTTTCGTACACACGCGACACCTACCGTTCCCATATCCACGCAAACCATGCCGCCCCAAACCCCGTGTATGATACCCGTTCCTGGCGCGAGGTAGACCGCTTCTACGTCCGGCACATCCGACACCATGGTGATCACAATGTCGGACGATTTCGCGGCGGCGGCGGGCGTGTCTGCGACCACGCAGGAAACTTCCCCGGCGAGTGCTTCCGCTTTGCTCCGGGTGCGGTTGTAGACGGTGAGAGGAAAGCCCGCGCGGGCAACGTTGCGTGCCATCGGGTAGCCCATCAGGCCCAACCCGACGAAGCCGACACGGGGGGGCGTTTTTTGTTCGTTACTCATGCGGCTATTGAACCCGATTTCGGGGCGCGATGGCAACCGGCGTTCGTCGGGGGTGTAGGCACCCTCCGGTGTGCCCACACCCCCGGCGAACGTTAGGCAACGGACAGCGTATCGCCTAAGTGTTTACCGTTAAAGAGTTGATAGAATCAAGGAATGTATCGTGTTGTCCTTATGGAAGAACAAGTCGCCGAGCTGACGCGCCTACGACGTGATCCTCGTACCAAGCCGCGAACCCGCGACCGCTTAGAAATGGTACGACTCGCTAACAACGCCTGGAGCATCCCTAAAATCGCTCAGCACTTTGAAATCACCGAGAGTCGAGTCAGGCATTGGATCAAATCATTCCTGAGCGAAGGATTCCATTCCCTCTCCGACCGTAAAGGAGTGGGAGTAAAGCCGAGATTGACAGCCTCGGTTTTGGAGGAGATTCGACAGATCACGAGCCAAGACGGGCAAACCTGGACAGCAGGACAAGTCAATGAATGGATTCTGGCAAATCATGGCTCCTCTCTGAACGTGCGCTATCTTGCCGAAGTGCTTAACAAAAATGGGCTAAGCTACAAACGAACAACTCGCACGATCCGTCATAAGCAAAATCCCGAGCAAGTCATGAGTAAGAAAGCTGATTTGGCAACCTTGAAAAAGGGGCAGAAGTTGGACTGATCGATCTGTGCGATTTGGACGAGGCGGGTTTTGCAATGACCTTGCCCAACGCTTATTCGTGGTCGCCGATTGGAAAGCGTCTTCATGTCCCTTACGAAGCACCCGGCGGGAGGCGAGTTAATGCCGTGGGAGCATTATTTTATGGTTCACGACGTTTCGAGTTTTGGACACGGGCACGGGTTCCCAAGACAAAGAGGAAAGTGATTCCCAAGCGTGCCGCCGGGTTACAAGAATCGGAACTGGGTGTATTGAGTGCGGAATTGGTCATTGACTTCATCTGGCAGATTGCTGGTCGCCCTGCGGACGCTGAGGAAGATTGGCGGAGGGAAAAGCCACTGGTGGTTGTGCTGGACAACTATTCGGTGCATGCGGGGAAGGCATTTCAGGAGGCGCGTGAAAAGTGGCGAGCTGCCAATATTGAGTTGTTTTACTTGCCCTCGTATAGTCCGGAGTTATCTGCGATTGAGCCGGTCTGGCAGGATGTGAAGCAGCACCGAATTCGTCGTCTGAGTCATGAGACATTGTTGGGCTTGAAACAGGACTTGGACTCGACTTTGGCAGCGAAGGCTCGAACCCTGGTATCTGACAAATCTTTAACTGCAACTGCTTAGTCTGTTTTTGAGCCGAACCGCCGCCCCCGCACTTGTTACGACGAGACGGGTGCGGCTTATTTATGCCCGTCCCCATCCGGTTAAATCCGTCGCACC
>JACMMA010000371.1 GCA_014379275.1 Armatimonadota bacterium
AGTGTCGGTCCCAACGGACAGCATAGAGGCGATGGGGCGGACGTTGATGCTCCGCGCCTGTGGTCCCCTGAACCAAGAAAGCACCCTGTGCCGGACATCACCGGCTGATATCGCACAGCGTGCCCGCCGCGACCATTCGCGCGTCGTCGTTTTAGATGCCTATCCCGCCGAGTACGCCGACAGCGACGGTCTGCGCTGGGTTCTTGCTCTTCGCACCGCCCTCGCGGAGGAAGGCCTCCCGTTCCACGTTGTCAGTCGCCCACAAAGCCGTGTGCGCCGCAACCTGGATCTATTACGCGCCGATTTGTCTCTTTACGAGACGGTACAGGACGCACTTCGGCCGGCAGGGTAGTTTCTATCGGCACAAAAATCCTGTATAATCTAACCCGAAAACGGTGCGCGATGCGGGCAAGGCAAGGGCAACATGGCGGTACAAACGGTCCCGATACGAACAACTTTGGAGGAACAACTTCGTAAGATTCCTTTGTTCGCTGGTCTCGATGACGAGTCGCTGAGACTACTCACGACGCGGTTCCGGCGGCGCAAATTCGGGGCAGGTGCGGCGCTGTTCCACGAAGGCGACCCCGGTCAGACGCTCTATATCGTGCTCACCGGCTCGGTCTTAATACAGCGTGTGACGAAAGATATGGAAACAGTTCATATCGCACAACGGAACGCGGGGGACCATTTCGGCGAACTGGCACTTTTTGATGATCTGCCCCGTTCTGCCGATGCGGAGACCGGGTCTGCTTGCGAACTCCTCCTGCTGGACAGACGCGACCTGATGCAGTTTCTGGAAGCGCACCCGCCGGTCGCGTGGAATATTATTCGGAGCTTGTCGGCGCGTATCCGGGAAAGTTCGGAACAAGCCGTCCGCTCCACCTCCCTCGATGTTCTGGGGCGTCTCGCCGCATTCCTATACGACCAGTGCGCCACGGCGACGCCCGACGCGGCGAAAGCTTATACGTTGCCGAGGATGACCAACGAGCAGATCGCGTTACGTATCAACACCAGCCGCGAGTCAGTGAATCGCCGACTTTCCCGGCTGGTGATGATGCGGGTGATTGCCCGTGACGGGCGCACCATTGTCGTGACGAGTCTGCAAAAACTACGCGCCCTTTGTAGCATCGCCTTACCATGACCACTCCTCAAAGCGCCATCGCGGGAACCGGCACCCGCTCCACCGCCCGCTTGTGAAGCCGCTTCGCCTCCGCGACAAATGCATCCAGATTGCCCTCGGCGACGGTATCACGCGATATGACCAGAGCCATCATCGTCCCCACCGTCAGAAAAGCGTGCGTGTCGGTCGCGGTGATAGCCGCGAACGATTCCCATTTATAGAGCGCGGTTGCATTCGCGGAGATAGACAGGATGCCTTCGTCATTGATTTCCAGGGTCCGTTGTCCGAACAAAGTAGCATTGGTGCTCGAACTGTACATCCTCACCGCCTGTGCGCTGAATTTCTTCCGGATGCCCGCCGGAGTGAGTAGCATGGTCGCGCCGATCCCGATGAGCGCCGCTGCCAGCATCAGAAAGCTTTCCGACGGGGTCAGCCATGCCAACAGCCCGCAAAAAAGCGCGAAAAGGGTGCAGACACGGAAAACGTGATTATGCACGGCACTCCTGCCTTCGGGATCATTCTGTAACCACCACATGTGGAAGGCACCCATATCGGCGGGTGCGGTGACATATCGGATCGTCATACCTGATTTTACCACCCGGGCGCGAAAGGCTACCGCCGGAGACCGTGCCCCGACGAGGGTGCTACTGGGACCACGCCCACGCTTTTGAAAAGTCGCGGTTCAGAAGATCCGCACGTCGCATGAAGAAGTAGACGGCGCCCCCACGCCCGAAGTGCATCGGGTGATCTTTCGGCTCTATCTGCAACAAGAGAAGATTACCTTCGTGCTCGCGGTGCTTCTCCTCCCACGAAAGTTTATCCCAATCCGGCAGATCAGGAAACAGTAGCGGCCGAAAGCTCTGGTAACTATTCTCCATTGCGTACGGCTGCGCGTCCTGCGAATACCCCAGTAGATGATCGACGTTGGCAATATATTCCGAGTGCGTCCACTCCGCATAAAGGTCCCATTCGTCTCTGGTCAAGGAAACAGTCCCTGGCAGAAACCCTCGCCCTTCCCACCGGGGATCGTTGATGTGACAGGTTTCCACAAATGCCGGTAGAAGCATCGGCTCAAATAATGCGGAGTAGGTGGTGTATACTTGCGCGTTTTTTGGTTCTGTGCGGCGAATCATTGGCTCGTCGTCGGCTGTGAATAAGACCTGCCCCTGATAAAAGTCATTATAGAAAAAAGAAAGCAGACCGGAATCGGGGAGGGGCGAATCCTCGATCAAGCCCGCGGAGTCCGCGAGGCGAATCTGGGCGATAAAGGACAGGGGTACACCCGGATCCGCGGGAAGTCGGCTTTGTTGCACCATTGACACTGTTGCCCCGTCCGGGTAAGGATACGGAACATGTGGTGGCAGGTCCGGCAAACCCCCGATCTTACTCACACCGACCGGTATCGAATCGTCGCTGGTTTCCCGGTTATGGACGCGTATGGCCGGTCTTACCAACCGACGTAAATCCGCCGCGACGCGGGCGAGCGCATCGCCCGCGAGGATTTCGTCTATCGTGTCGGCGTTCTCCATATTCGAGGGGATAAAAAAAGCGCCGCCGCGACGAATCAGGGCAACGCTTTTCTTGCTATCGAACTCCCTACAGGTTGAAACGTCCGTCGCTGTCTTCCGACGCCGACGCAAGAATTCGCTTGACGAACTGCTTGAGTTCCATCGGGTTAAACGGCTTGGTGAGGTACATGTCCGCGCCACGGGTGTAGCCTTCCATGACATCACGGTCCTGCGCTTTCGCCGTCAGCATAATGACAGGCAGGTCGGCGAGCATCGGATCACGGCGGATATTGGCGAGAAGCTCGAAGCCATCCATCTCCGGCATCATCACGTCAGAAACCAGCAGATCAGGGCGACTCTGGCGGATCTTGGCGAGTGCTTGCGCTCCGTTATTCGCCGTTTCCACGGTGTAACCGTCGCGCTCCAGGTTAACTTGAATCAATCGCACGATATTGGGCTCATCGTCCACGGCTAAAATACGAGGCATTGTTTTGATGTATCCTTTCGTCCCGCCTTCATGTACCCGGGAAGCGTTATGTTCGTCCGGCTGTCGGTGGGATCCCCCTTATAAAGTAGCGGGCGGAAGTTCATTCTCTGCAATATTCTACACAGTACGGGAGGTCCTGTCAATCCATGGCGTTTTCAGAAGAGCAGTCGGAACTATACTTGGCGCGAAAAGTGCGAACCCGGTAAAACGGACTATACACAAACCCCTTCCGAATGGCGACTATTATACACAGAAGATGGTTTGCTACCGACACAACATCATTTGTGAGAGCGATGAGTAAGGAACGAAGAATGGAAACTGGCGCACACGAACAGGACGACGAAACTACGGAGCAAGCAGAAAGTCGCATGATTCATCTAACGAAGCGTGAGGTGGAAGTGCTGACACTGGTCATTGAGGGCAAGTCTAGCAAAGAAGTGGCAGAACACATCTATATCAGCAAGCGGACGGTGGATTACCATCTCGCGAATATTTACAAGAAGCTAGATGTTACGAACCGAGTGCAAGCCTTCCGCGAAGCGACGCGCCGTAACCTGCTGCCGGTGAGCGGTGTTTTCGGCATCGCCTTATGATCGCAAATCCGGTGTAAACGTCTTCTCTTTAGTGGGGTCAGCGGAAAAACGATGACGTCAGGCTGATCCGTTACAGCCACGGTTCCGGCAAGACGGAGACATAGCGTACCCCCCGGCGCGGTTCAGCCATCAACTCCTCAACCGCGTCCCGAAACTGCACATAATGCGTGGTCCTTTGATGCGCCTCGAAATCGCCCTGGGCGTTGTACACCTCGTAAAGAAGATACTCGACGGGGGCATCCGGGGCATCGGATTGCGTGGCAAGTTTCAGCACATCGAACCGGAGATTTCCCGACTCTTGGCGCGTCCCAAGATGATTCGCGGCGATAGCGGATTCGAACCGGGCGACGGAATCCGCGCCCGGTTTGACCTTTACTTGAACGACGACAACATACATAGCCGTAGTTTACGTCTTTTGTGGCTTGCACACCATGCCGATAGTCAGCCCGATAATCAGGGCGACGCAACCGGAAACCATAATATAGGCGATGCCAACATCGTTGCTTGTGCTTGTGTTGCCCGTGCCCCAGATGAACACACTTCCCAGCCAGGCTACGAACCCGAGGGACATTTCGTCGTTCGGGTTTGTGATACTCAGCGGCAGTGCCGGGATTGCGTTAAGCAACAAGAACAATCCGAACGCCAGTGCGCGCGCCGGTGATACGTCTCCGACGAGACGTGCCGCCAGTCGCGAAAGTCCCCAGGCGAGTGTACCGGCGCCCGCGAGATAGAGCACGGAGGGAAGAGCAATCTGTACCGTCATCGCATCAACGCGCCCGAGGACAAGAAATATGCCAGTGAGGACCCCCGTCGATGCTATCGCGAGCCAGGTATAAAAGTAAGGGAGTGCGCCCGAATGGCGCGGCAGAAGAAGTGACGCGAAGTGAAAAGAACCGTTGTCGCGTTCAATCTGTACCGTCTGCGCTTCACCGGGAGGGGCGTCCTGTCCCTTCACTGGCACAAAAAGCCCGCATAGGAAAGGAAGCGCGACCAGAAAGAAGCACGCAAATGCGATGCAGGTCATTCCCATCCAGTACTCGAGTATTGTCGTTAATTCAGCATCCGATGTCGAACCGATGTTGGCATAGAATTGTTCGGACCCGCCCTTCGACAAAGCGAAACTGTAGCCGATAGTCACCGTCAGAACTGCGGTTGCCAACAGTACTTGTTTGCGTAATGAACGACCGGGTTCCGCGCCGAATGTGCCGAAGCGGTACGCCGCCGCCGTGAGAAGCAGACGAATGGTCAGAAAAGCGGCAGGGAGCATTGCAACCGCGACGGGTATCGAAACCGGCCCCAGAACGATGTCTCGACCGGCGGCGGGCAATACCACGGCGAAGGGGGATAACAACCCGATGGCGGTCACCGGCAAAACCGCGGAAGTCGTTGATGGGTTGTTATCGGTGCCGAGTGCTAATCCATACGTGGTCAGCCCGACGAAAGTTATCACCGATAGGTAAGTCCAGATCACCGAATGCAGGCTGTTTTTGCAGGCGCAGGAGAAGTACAGGCCGATAGAAGCAAGTACCACCGCGTCCACGGCAAGCAAGGCATAGATACGGAACATATCCGCGAGCGTCGCGCCGCCTAGGAGTACACACAGTGCCGATGCCGGGAGCGAGAGCGCGAGCAGGACCCCGAGGAACGCCAGCGAGGACATCAGCTTCCCGACCAGCATTTCGGTCGCCGAAAGCGGCGTCGTGATCAGAAGGTCGAGCGACTGACGTTGCCTTTCGTCGGAAACACTGGTCGCGGTGAGCGCCGGGGCGATGAGCGTGATCAACCCCGCGAGCGTCACGAAAATAAAATAATAAAACTCTTGTAGCTGGTGTTGCGCGTCCACAATACTGAACGCGCGCAGGCTGTAATCACTCCCCGACACACCGCTGAGCAAACTTTGATGCGTGGACAGCGCGTACCCGGTGACGGCAAGGATACCAAGCAAACCGAGATACACCGCCTGGAACCAGAACGCGCGGGTGCCGCGCATCGTCGCCCGCAAATCCCGCAGCACGATCGGGTTGTCGGTGAACGCTTTGATTAGAATGCTTCGTTCCATAGTTTTTCCTTAATGCACCGCGCCGGTCGTTACGCGCAAGAACACGTCTTCCAGGTCCATCGCCGCCTCCGAAAACGCGGCTATCGGTAATTTCGCGTCCACCAGCAAGTAATGGAGCAGGGCGGCCTGGGTCTCCATGTCGCCGGTGTAGGCGACCCGCAGTTCGATATTCTCCGGGTCCGCCGTGATCTTTTCGACGTGCGCCTGGCTCGCCAACGCTTCGCGGAGGGCACCCATCGTCACCGGGTCGGACCTGAGCGGGCGGATCGACAGCTGGCGGGTCGGCTGTACCCTGCGGACCACGGTGTCCACGTCGCCGGAAACGAGCAGGTTGCCCCGTTCCATGATCCCGATCTTGTTACAAAAGTCGGCGAGTTCCGG
>JACMMA010000372.1 GCA_014379275.1 Armatimonadota bacterium
AAAACAGCACGGGGTCAAGTGTAGCAAGGTTCCCAAGCACCGCAGGTCCAACGATCCAACGTCAGGTTGGCCCCGTCCGGGAGGACAAAGAAAAAGAAAAGCGTTCGCCACCCCATTATGTTATCGGCAGGCAATTTTGTGCGGAAGGTATAATAGCGCACATGTCCACACCCCTGCCCGACGTTTCTGTGCGATCTATTGAGGAAGCGTATCAGCGACTTAAAGCGATTGTGACGCGGACGCCGCTCGAGCGTAGTGTGCGGTTGTCGGAGCAGTTCGGGGCGGAGATTTATCTCAAGCGCGAAGACCTTCAGGTAGTCCGATCCTACAAACTGCGCGGGGCGTATAACCTGATGAGCACGCTCACCGAGGGTGAGCGACAACAGGGCGTGGTGTGCGCCAGTGCGGGCAATCATGCGCAGGGCGTCGCGTTCACCTGCCACCGTCTGGAGATCGAGGGGCATATCTACATGCCGCAAAACACGCCGCGTCAGAAAATCCAGCGCGTGCGTCGCCTGGGCGGGACGTGGATTCACGTCGAACTGGTCGGGGACACGTTCGACGATACCTACCGCCTCGCCGCCGGGTATGCGCAGACGGTGGGTAAGGTGTTCGTGCATCCGTTCGACGACCCGCGTATCATCGCCGGGCAGGGCACCGTGGGCGTCGAACTGCGCGAGCAACTGCCGGTCGCACCCGACTTTATCATCGCGCCGGTCGGCGGGGGCGGTCTCATCAGCGGCTTGGCGGTCTACGGCGAACGATACTTCCCGCAGACGACCCTGATCGGTGCCGAACCATCCCGCGCCGCGTGCATGCTCGCCGCGCTCCAGGCGGGGCACCCGGTGACGTTGCCGCAGATCGATACGTTCGTGGATGGTGCGGCGGTGAAGACAGCGGGACAGTATAATTTTCGCATCTGTCAGCGGTTGGTGCGTGAGATTTTGCCGGTCGCGGAAGGTGCTATCTGTACCGAAATGATCGCACTGTATCAGAGCGAGGGCATCATCGCGGAACCGGCGGGCGCACTCAGTGTCGCGGCACTGCCGCTCCTCGGCGAACGGTTACGTGGCGCGACGGTGGTCTGTATCCTGAGCGGGGGCAACAACGATATCACGCGCTACCCGGAGATCATCGAGCGGAGTTTGATCGACCAGGGCTTGAAGCATTATTTCCTGATCGAGTTTTCGCAACGTCCGGGCGCGCTGCGCCGCTATCTGGACGACGCACTCGGGGCCGACGATGACATCACGCTGTTCGAATATATCAAGAAAAGTAACCGCGAGTACGGTCCGGCTCTGGTCGGCATCGAACTGACGCGCCGGGAAGACTTCGCCCCGCTCCTGGCACGCATGGACGGGATCGGACTACGTTACGAAACCATCGGCACTGATAGCGCATTGTTCCGGTTCGTTCTCTAGCGGTCCCAACAAAAAATAGGCGTGATTCCCCCGCAATATTTCGCGGATTATCGGGAGAGGTATATACCCGTCGTCTCGACGAGGTTTCGCTCCGTGAAAGGATATACCCGAATGATCTTGCGCCGACTGCGTTATCTGTTCCTTGCCCTGCTTCTTCTTTGTGCGACGGAGGTTTCCGCCGAGACGCCGCGACTTTATGTCAGTGATTTCTTTCAGAATGCCATCAAGCGTTACGACAGCGTGACAGGGGCATTCGTCGATGCGTTTGTCGCCCCGAACAGTGGCGGGCTGAACGGTCCTATCGGAGTTGCCTTTGGCGCGGATGGGAATCTGTATGTCGCCAGTGTTTTTAGCAATGCGGTCAAGCGTTACGACGGCGTGACTGGCGCGTATCTGGGCGATTTAGCGACTGCGGCGAGCGGGGTGAACGGTCCTGACTCACTGCTATTCGCGCCGAACGGCAGTCTGCTCGTGAGCAACAGCGGTTCGAACACGATTCAGCGTTATGACGTGCTCACTGATTCGTTGCTGGGTAACTTCGCGGTTGGTGGCGGCTTGAACGCCCCTTCCGCGATGACCTTCGGATTGGACGGCAACCTGTACGTCTGCAACATCGGAAGTAACGAAGTCAAACGGTTTAACGGGATCACCGGGGAGTTCATCGATAATTTTGTCGGGGTATCGGGTGGTCTGGATACCCCCGACGGTATCGCGTTCAGTCCGTCCGGCGACCTGTTCGTCAGCAACTTCGGCAGTAGCACCGTGAAGCGGTACGACGGCACGACCGGCGCGTTCGTCTCCGATTTTGTGACCGCCGGACAGAACGGGGCACCCTTCGAGACGGCGGGGGTCACGTTCGGACCGGACGGCAATCTGTACGTCGCCAACTGGAACTTGGGTCGAGTCGAACGGTTCGATGGCGCGACGGGCGCGTATCTCGGAAGTTTTACCGGTAACAGTGGTCAATTGTTCTCCTCATCGAACGTCGTCTTCGCGCCCGTTACCGTCCCGGAAGGTTCCTCAATGGGCTTCCTGCTCCTCGCGGGCGGGATGCTCTGCGTCCTGTTCCCCCGCGCCCGCGCGTGGTCAGCGTCAAGCCGATTCGGAGCGTAGCAGCGCGAACGTGTCCCGCCTGAGGAAAAGGCTGATCTCGCCCGGCGATTCCAGAGACCGGAAGCGGATCAGTAGGGCGGGGCATCCTTCCAGACTCACCGCCTGCTCCGGCAGAATACAAATCCGCTCGTGCTTTTGTGCGAACTGCTGGAGCGGGGCACTATGGTTCGCGATACCGCCGGGACTGGCGAACAACTCGTTCCTGCAGTACGAACAGAATATGTAGACGGCATGGTTGGTACGACCGGCGAGCGGTCTTGCTGTCGGGGCGGGGAGAAGCCGCGCCCCCTTTCGTCCGCACTGCCAGCAGGGCATCGTCTCGCCGCGGGACAACCGTTCGTACCAGTTCCCTTGTTCGCCGTTGAGACGGTTCAGAGCCGTCCGGTATCCCCGGACGTTGCGTAGCACGTCGAACGCGGCGTTTTGCGTCGTGGCATCGAGGAGGGGCAGGCGGCGCGGGTTGCAACCGGGGCAATGTACCTCCACCCGCGAAAGGTGGTTGCTCTTTCCCGGCTCGTCGCGGTAGAGGGTGCGGACCAGTATCCGGTTTTTGCCACACCAACGGCACCAGAACGGGGTCTGTCGCCAGTCGCCGTCACCGGGCACGGGAACACCATGCTCGGAGGCGAGTACACGCAGGGACGGTTCACTCGCGAGGACCCGGCGCAACGTCTGCTTGTAGCGGTGGAGGCGCACCGCCACCATGTTTGGCGAAAGATTGAACCGTGTCCCCGCCTGCGCATGCGACATTTGCTCGACGACGACCGCGCCGAGGATGCGCCGCCCTTCTTCGGGCAAGAATCGCAGGGCACGGTTCAGGAGGAGTGTCCGTTCGTCAGATATTCCCGCGTGATCCTCTTCCTGTGGTGGCGGAGAAACCCAGTCCATGTCTCCGCTCAGGGGAATGTTCGCGCGGTGTCGTTGCCGGTCCTCGCGCCAACGACGGCAGACGTTCCGTGCCACCCCGAAAAGCCACGGTCGCCAGGATTCCGGGCGCGGCAGGGTGTCGGCACGCCGCAGTGCCTCGATGAGTGCCTCCTGCACCAGATCCTGTGCCGCTTCGCCGTCCCGCGTGTAGGCGTAACACAGGGAGAGCAGCGAGCGGCGCACGGACGCGGACGCCATTTCTTCGGCAAGGGATCGGTTCGACGGGACGGGCATAGGTTGGTGATTCCATCATTCTACGTGGTATTAGAACATCTCCCGTCTCCCGCCATTGTTATTGCAAGGAAATGGTAGGGGGCGAAAATATTTCGCGTGATTGACATCCCGAAACCAGCGCACCGGGCATCTCCACGCGTTCCCGAGGTGGCGGGCTGTATCTTCAACGTCGCGAGTTTCGTAGATTTTAACCCGCGAAATTGTTGTGCTTTTCTTTCGCGAAGCACAGGCTGCTTTCTACCCCAGCATACTGTCCGTAGTTCGGGATGAGTTTAGACCCGTTCTTTTCGTAAAGCCGTATTGCTTCCGTTTGCTGTATCCCGGT
>JACMMA010000373.1 GCA_014379275.1 Armatimonadota bacterium
CCGCCTCACCGGAGACGAATGCGTGAAAAACTGGGAGCCTTGTAATAATCTGAGTCGGCAAGATGCTGAAAATAGTTTGGTTAAGCCCTTGCAAACAAAACGGTTTGCGCTATAATCAACATTAATCGCCCCGACGGATAGTGGCGTTTCTAAGTCAAGTTCAGCGAGGATGCGAACCTACTTTCTTGGTTCACTCTCGCATCCACCCGGCAAAGATCGTCGGAAATTAGATAAAGAGGTAATAACAATGTTGTCTGGAAGCCCGCGTCTTGACCGACGCATCACAAATCGAGCGTTCACGCTCATCGAACTGTTAGTGGTTATCGCGATTATCGCGATCCTCGCCGCGATCCTGTTCCCGGTCTTCGCCCAGGCCCGCGAGAAAGCGCGACAAACATCGTGCCTATCGAACCTGAAGCAGATCGGCTTGGCGACGATGCAGTACATGCAGGACAGTGACGAAACCTTCCCGCTTTCAGAGTACGGAGGGGGTCCGGCTGATAGGTGCGGCCCGCAAATTACCTGGACGACGATGCTTTATCCGTACATCAAGAACGGCGAGAGCTATACTAACGCGACCGGTATGCAGATTTCTGGCAGTCGCGGCGGCGTGCTCTCCTGTCCCTCCGCGCCGCCGAACAACGGTGGTCCTGACTGGTC
Organism: Armatimonadota bacterium; assembly: GCA_014379275.1. Classification (GTDB taxonomy): domain Bacteria; phylum Armatimonadota; class Armatimonadia; order Armatimonadales; family Armatimonadaceae; genus JACMIU01. The sequence goes on from JACMMA010000373.1 coordinate 661, forward strand.
CGAGGGTAACCACTACTACAACTACGGATCCGCGACCGCGCTTATGCCAGGGAACTGGGATAGCTGTTCAAGAACGGCCCCACGTGGCGAGGATCAGTCTGAATACAACGGCGTACCCGTCGCTGCGCTGACGGCACCCGCCGACATGGTGCTTTTCGCCGAAAAGGGTAACAACTCCGCCGGGTGGGGATTCAACAACCTCCCGACCGAACAATGGTTTATTAACCAGCCCGGCGTGCGTGACTGGTCTCAACCGGGTAAGGTCGTCAATGCCGCCTTGGATGGTACGAGGACGATGGATAACTATGACTGCGACTACGCTGTGCAGTCCAAGCCGGACGGAGACTGGGACGGATGCGCGACGCGTATGGTGTTCCGGCACATGGGTACTCCGGCGAAACGGCAGCCTGGACAAACGGGACCGGCGGCGAATCCTATAAGCAACCCCGGCGGGATCAACAATGTGATCTTCGCGGATGGTCATGTTAAAGGTATGAAGAAGGGTCAGTTGAAGTTCGGTAGGAACTTCTGGAATCCCGGTCTGGAATTGTCGGGCAACCACCCGTTCAACAAGTCGTGGTATCCGTACTAAGTTACGGTAACGCCGCTAATCGCGTCGGGGGCGGCAAGCATTCATGCTCGCCGCCCCCGGTCAATTTATATTCGATACTCGAAGGGATAAGTAGATCAAATGAAGTTACTGTGTGTGACCGGTTTATTGCTCGGTATGACGGTGGCGGTGGTCGGGTGCTCGAACAACGCGGAGGACGCGGCGACGGCACCAACGACAAACACCGCCGCCCCGCAAGCGTTACCATCCGAGATGCCCAAAGAGGCGCAGGCCGAAGTGCAGGCTGCGAAGAAAACCGCGGATGAGCAGGGCAATGCCTATAGCAAAGCGATGGCAGAGCAGTACAAAAACGGGCCGCCGAAATAGGCGGCTCTACATCATCTTCTTTCGCTGCTCGGGCGTTGCCACGGCGCGTAGCGCGGCTTGCACCTGCGTGTCGCGCTGTGTCAAACCCGCCCGCATCTTTTCCATAAATTCTTTGCGCTTCGTTTTGTCCTTCTCGGCCATCATCTTCTTTCGCAAATCCCCCGATTGCTTATTCCACGCGCTGTAGATCGTCGTTTGACGGGCTATGAACTGCTTAACTTGCGCGTCACTGAAACCGAACTGTGATTTAAGTCCGGCGGCTTGTTGCTTGATGGCGGCGGCCGCCGCCTGCGCGGCCGCTTGTTGTTGCGCGGCCGGTTGCTGCGCGGTCGCGGTCGCGGCGCAGAAAAGAAAACATAAAAGTAGGGGTGTTGCGTATCGGTGCATTGTTGTTCCTGAACGTAGAGGAGATACCGCTATTTCGACCTCGCATCGGCAACCTCCTCCTTAGCAGTGCGACTTGGTTAGCCGACCATACCTTCGAGCCGTGCTAGTGCCGCGTCGAGAGCGGATACCCCCTCGTCTCCCTGGTACATTTTCTTATGTTCGTAAATCTGGTCGATGACTTTGCGCGCATCGCCGACTGTGTTCGCTTCACCCGCTCGCTGAATCAGCACCTCGCGCTCTTCCGTCACGGTATCCGTCTCCATCTGGCGGGTCTGGTGCGAGGCCCCGGTGGGTCCGATCTCGTTCGTGGTTTCGGGGTTGATCGTGTTGTCCATGGTTAGTGCTTTTCCTTTACTTGACGCGGTATTGTTCGCATTCTCCTTACGCTTATACCCGTGCCGCCGAAACACAATCCACGAGAGCCGCCCACAAAAAAGGAAGGTCGTCTCCGGTCGTCCCGCGCCCGAACGAAAAACGCACGGCGGACCCGGCTATGTCGGGCGACAAACCCAGGGCGAGCAGGACGTGCGACGGCTCGATGGAACCCGAGGCGCACGCGGACCCGGACGACACCGCGACGCCGCGCAGATCGAGCGACAGCAGCAGGGTTTCGCCGTCCGCGCCGGGGAACGACAGGTTGGCGATATGTGGCAGGCGGCGATGGGCGTCAATCGGACCGTTGCGAACCGTCCCGGGAAGACGTTCCAGAAC
>JACMMA010000374.1 GCA_014379275.1 Armatimonadota bacterium
GATCAAGGCGTTCGCCGCCGAGAACAGTGCGCCCCGCGTCGTCACCACGCAGACGCTCGGCGAGCGATTCGCGCAGTATCAGAGCGAACTGAAATCAAGCGGCTTGCGAGTGACGGCGTATCCGGTCGCGGAACTGGTCCCCTACCCCGATATCGAACGGGTTCCGAAACGGTTCGGGGCGTGGTGGCGCGAGGTCGGGGAGATTGCGATGACGCCGGGATAACGCGTCGGGGGAATGTATTCCCTGAGGGACGCCCCGCCGGAGGCGCACACCGGAGGGAATACATTCCCCCGACGACCATCGTCCTAAAAAATATCCGTTGCAACTTAAACCAATCCCGCCCAAAGTGGGGCTTATACTGTGACGATGCATGATACGGGCAGCGCGAATAGCGACACAGAACAACTCATACGGCAGGCACAATCCGGCGACGTAACCGCGTTTGATCGGCTGGTTCGCCGGTTGCAAGACCGCGCCGTCGGCTACGCGTTTCGGCTACTGCGTGACCGCGCCGACGCCGAGGACGCCGCGCAGGAAGCATTCGTGCAATTCTGGCACGATCTGCCGCGCCTGCGTGACCCACGGGCGGCAGAGGGGTATCTGCGGCGGATGGTCTTCAAATACTGCGACCGCCGCCGACGCGCCCGAAGCATACCGACGATTCCACTCGACCATGTCGCCGCCGTGACAAACGAGGACCCGTTCGCGATTCTTCTGAACCGCGAGCAATGCCAAATGTTGACACGTGCACTGGCGACTCTGCCCGCCGCACAACAACAGATCACGCGCCTGCGCTATATGTGCGAACTGAGCCTAGCGGGAATAGCCGCACAGGTCAGACTCCCCGTCGGCACCGTCAAAAACCGCCTCCATGCCGCCCGCAAGCGGCTACGAAAGGAACTCTGGAAAATGGCTGACGAAATTTTGACGGAAACGAAACCGTCCGACGATGGGAAATTCACCGGTCAGGTGCTGGCACGCATCGTGACCGAGTTCGAGCGGCAGCTGCGTGCCGATCCGCACACCGCGAACCGCGCCCTGCTCACGGAAGCGAAGACCGGGTTGGATGGGCTAATACAGCAGGACAACCCGATGGATTTCGCGACGGTGCGGAGCGGGTTCCTGTTGCTGACCCGGCAAAACGACCAACCTGCCATTGCCGCACTACTGATGCACTTCCTCGGTGATACGCACTCCGACTCCGAAACGACCTGGGCGTATCTACACATGGCGAACGCGCTCGCGATTGCGAGGCAACCGGTGGGCGCGGTCCTCGCACATCAGGCGTGGGAGCAGTGGCTCCCCGGTCGCCAACCGCGCCTGTCATCACACTGGCCCTACCCGCCGCTCACGCCGGACGAAACAAACGGCTACACGGCACTCGACGATTGCCGACTCCTTTTCCTCGCGCAGTCCGCCGAGTTCGCATCCGCCTACCTCGCCGCCGGGCGACTGCCGGAGTACCTGCGGAAAATGGATACGCTACTTGCTCTGCCCCGTGCTTCGCCGCAAAGTGTAGATCACCGGTTCTATGGGTCACGAATGGCGGCGCATGTTTGCATCAACAACCGTGATTTCTCCCGCGCTAACGAATACATCGACCGAATGTATTCTCAGGGCGGTGCCGTGTCCGACCCCGAGGAGCGGACACAATGGCGGGCGCGAACGTTGGGGGATCATATAAACCTCCTGCGGACAGTGGGCGATACGGTCGAGTATTCCCGGCGCGTGAGCGAGATGCGCGATCTGCTTGCGGATCAAACACAGCGGGGTAAAGGGGACGCGATCTGGGTGCGCAGCGAACGCCATAATCTGGCGCACCAACTCTCGCTGAACGGACAATACGCCGACGCCCTGCCACTATGGGAAGAAAACGAGCGGCACGGCGGACAGTTGAACGGCTGGGCTTACTTGCTTCATGCCGGGACCGTATGGCACGAAATCGGCGATAGGGACCGCACACTATCCCTTTTGCGGGACGCGGCGGCGCACGACGACCGGGACATGACGACACTGTTTCAGGATCGCCCCGAGTTCCACGCGGTCCGCGAAGACGCCGCATTTCTAGACGCCGTCAAGAAGCCGACATAGTTCAGGGAGCGTTGTCCCCCCGACAGTTCATCACCTGAACCGCCGGGGGGACAACGCTCCCTTGCCGAAAGACAAATCAACAGACTACGGGTTGCTCTGTGTCTGCTCCGGGGCGACTTCCTTCACTGTGTTCGGCGAAGCGTTCTGCCCGGTGTACTCTAGCTTCTGCCAGCCCGGCGATTCGGGGCGCGTGCGGTAGTCCAAAAAGATGCCGCCCATTAGCAGGAGCCAGATAAAGCCGAGTGCCGCCCACAGCACCGTCAGAGGGGTCGAGCCTTTCAGGTTCATGAAGTTCCGGATCACCAGGAATGCTTTGACGGTCGCCACCATCAGCGCAACGATCAGGTTAATGCCGGCAATCGGTATAAACGTCGAAAGGTCGATGTAATACAGGACGACCGTGATGACCAGTAGAATCGCGATACCCAGCAACGTCCAGTGGAACAGACTGGTCGGCGGGTGGGTTATATGAAATTCGCGGTAGTGCGGCAGATCCTCGTGGAGTCGGGTGTCCGATCCATGCCCGTGTCCGCCGCCGCCCGAATGTGAAGCCGTTGTTGCCATTTTAGTTAGGTGTTGGATGCCGGGTGTTGGGGACCGGAGAAATTCTCTGGTTCCCAACACCGAACGCCTCTTTTACGAAATCAAGTACATCAGTGGGAACAGGAAGATCCACACGATATCGACGAAGTGCCAGTACAGACCGACCATTTCGGTGGGCATGTAGTCGAGTGTCACGGACGGGTGGTCGAAGAACCGCAGGCCGATAATCGTTCCCATCATGGCGATGCCGATGATGATGTGGATCGCGTGCAAGCCGGTCATCCCGAAATAGATCGAGAAGAACAGTTGCGCCCGCTTCGACGCCGTTTCGACGAAACTCGGTCCGCCC
>JACMMA010000375.1 GCA_014379275.1 Armatimonadota bacterium
CGTGGCGGTGGAGCGACGCAGAAACCGTCATGACGGCGAGCAAAAGCGCGAGCACCCCAGCGATCCGCCGAACGATCTCCCGGTATGGCTTCCCTTCGCCCATGATACGGATTTGCATTGTTGCAAAGAGTTTACCATAACTCGCGATATTGTCAACGATTTGCAATGTTATTTTTCTGTGCGCGTTCGGTGAGGTTCCGGGACTCAGCGAGTGCCCCCTCGCCGATCCGCCGACACGACTTGCATACCCCGTGAAGCACGGAAAGGTGATACTCGACCCGAAACCCGCCGGGCGCGGGAACGGTTTCCAACCATTTCCCCGCGACGCACTCGCGAAACGCACTGCTCCACCCGCACCGCTCACAGATGAGATAGTGGACGGAGTCGTCGCGCCCTTCGCGGAGCGCGAACGCGAACGTGTTTTTGCTCTGCGTAAACCGGACCGCCCGACCGAGCAGGAGCAGGTCGTCCAACAGTCGGTACACCGTCGCCACGTGCATCTGCCCGCCCTCCAACCGGCGCAGTTCCTGTACGGATACCGGCTTGTCAGTCGTCACGAGAACGCGTAGCAACCGGTCACGCGGACCGCTGGAGCGCAGACCGGCATCTTTCAGCGCGGTCTGCAGCCGCAGGAGCCGCTCGTCGGTCGTCACCGTGTTGCTCCCACGCCCCCCTTCGCGCCATCCGGGGGGTCATTTTCACGTTGATAGAATCGGGCGTTCGACGGGGAGTACTGCCCGTTCCCGCCGTCGAACCAGTCGCGCAGGAGCGCGACCACCCCCGGCTTCCCCGCGCCGATGTAGCGACCACGCCGCTCCCTGTACGCCGCCAGGATCCGCCCCGCTTCCGTGCGCAACCGGATGTCGTCCGCGCTTTCCGGCGTCCCCTTCGGCACGGCGTAGACGAACTGCCCGGATAGGGCGGAGAAAGTCGGTATCTGCCGGAAATCGCGCGGCGTGACCTTCTTCGTCGCCTTGCCTTCGTCCATGCCTGCGACAAAGAAATCCACGGCGGGTTTCGGATACCCGTACAGGTAGCCGAGGGCGCGGTTACGTGCGGGCGTGTCATCATTTTCGGCGAACACGACCGCTGCGAACGGGTCGGTACCCGGCGTCACCCCCCACGTCGCCCAGAACGGTGCGTAGGCATCCACCATGCGGCGGTAGGCGGGGACGCACACGATCACGCCTTCGAGATACCGCTTCCGGTCCGCCCCGACGCGCCGGAACATCAGCAAGTCGGCGCGGAACCAGTCGCCGCACCGGAGCGCGGACAGGGCTTGCCGCGTTCGTTCGATGTTCGCCGTGTCGGGCTTGTCGGTCGCGAGGTAGGTTTGGACGTAGCCGCTACTCATCGGCTTGAGACTACCGACAACCGTGTACAGGGCTTCGGAATCGAGGATTTTGAGCAACAGTTCCTCGGCGAGCGGGCGCAGATCGGCGGGCAGCGTTTCGACTGGGAAGCACTCGGCGCGGGAAACGGCGGCGGGGAAGGCGGGCGAGTTATAGGATACGGGGACTCGCGATGCGTCCTGTGGGGTTTGTGCGAACCCGGCGAGCGGGGCGAGTGCGACGCACGCGCCGAGAGCGGCGATCCGTGACATCAAAACCCTTTCTCTTTGTCGAGAGCGTAGTAGTAGTTGTAGCGCAACCGGTCCGGGTCGGAAGCAGTGATCGTGTCAGGGAGCGGCACCGGACTCAATTCGCCGATCTTTTGCCCCCGACGCGTGGCGATGGGTCCGGCGGGATTCGCGCGGAATACCGGGCGCATCCCTTTCACATGACCGTCCGCCCAGAGGACGCACGCGACGCCACCCGCGTGCCGCCCGTGGATGCGCGCCGAGAACGAGAAGTTCCCCTGCCCGTTGTCGCTTGTCCCCGACCAGGGCACATCGACGAAAATGACTTTGCGC
>JACMMA010000376.1 GCA_014379275.1 Armatimonadota bacterium
CGGCGGCAATCCTACGGGCGGGTGTCACCCGGAGGCGGCTTTTCGACGAGCGTGTAGAGCGCGAACAGATCGTCCGCCAAACTCATCGGCTCTGGTCCCGTATCCCAGCCGATCGCGTGCCCCATTTTACGCGCGGCCTCGTTGTCGTCCCGGTCGAACGCGAGGATTCTGAATCCTGCCGTCTCCCACTGGGACGTGGAAAAGGGAGATTTGCCGTCCGCCCATGGTTTGTACGGTTCGCCCGGTTTGCCCGGCCCGGGTGATAGGTTGTAGATCAACACTTTTCCGCCTGGTTTCAGCGCGGTGTGCAAAGCACGAAGGAAGACGGCATCTTCGACACCCAGATCCACGAGCAAGGCTTTATCAACCGGCTGGGACGGATGTAGATAGCCATTCTTGAGCGTGTTTTTGGAAATAATGATGTCGTATCCTTCCCCGACTGCCTTCTTCACTGCCGCATCGCCGGGAAAACTGCCGTCAATCAGCTGAATTTTTCCCGCCCGCTCTCCCTTCCCTTTGATCGCGCCCTGGTCGCTCGGATCACTGTATAGAGCGGGCAACAGGGGGTCCACCTCGACACCGACGACCTGTGCGCCGGAGTAAGCCAGCAAGCGGAGATGGCCGACCGTTCCGTAGCCGAAATCGAGTATCTTTTTCTCCGACACGCTTTTCAGCCCGGACTCTCCGAGGATTTCTAAAGGGCGGGCGTAGGCGAGCGGCGAGCCGTACCGGGTGTTGTAGTAGAACGACTCCCCGATCGTGACGGCGGTAAGCGATTTACGCCTGGCCGCGTCCATCTTATCGGCTTCCGCCTGGGTGTGGAACGTTTTGGTGACATCGTGGCGCGCCATCGGCATCAGGTTTGCGGCATCCTCCCGTATCCGTGCGACTCCCGTTTTTTGCGCGGAAGCGACCGGGGCGGCGACCGTCATCAGAAAGATCGCCTGGCACAGAACAGAAACGGCGAATAGAAGTCGGTGCGTTCGGATAGGGGGCAATAACAAACGGATGTCGGGCCTTCTTTCTCGCGGTCATGGCAGAACGCAGTAAAACACCGCCACAGGCACAGACTCGGGCGGTGGCTAATTTGTCACAATAATTAACGCCGCAGGCGGTAAGAAAGTTGGGCATGTGCTTGCGGGTGGAAACGCCGCTCCCACCCACCCCGGCAGTATCCGACAGAAAGAACGAAACTACTCCCCGGAAACGGACGACGCGCGCAGCTTTCGTTTTGCCAGCCCGGTGCCATGCGCCCCGGCGAACCGATCCGGGTAAGAGATGGTCGCCCCTTTCGCGTCGTGCCACAGGATGCGGTTCAGCGTGTCCTCTTCCGCGCCGTCCACCTGCCGGAAGTCGAGTGACAGACTCGCCTTTGCCCAGTGTTTTTCCGGCGCGGAAAGGGCGGAAACCGGGGGATTCAACTCGGCGAGCGGGACGCGGGCGCTCTGACAGACGAACGGATGGAAGTCCGGCTTGGGGGTGAAACAGTCGCGCATCAGCGGCGCGGCGGCATCCATCTGGTTCATCGCGGGCAAGCCCAGCATCCGCTCCATCGTATGAATCACCGACGTTTGATTATAAAACTGGCTGACCACCGCTTTGCGCCGTGTGTAGGGACTGACAACCAGGCAGATCGAGCGGTGTCCGTCCACGTGGTCGAACCCGTCCTGCGGGTCGTCCTCGATCACGAAAACGCAGGTCTTCGCCCAGAAGCGGCTACGGCTGAGGGCTTCGATGACCCGCCCGAGCGCGAGGTCGTTGTCCGCCATGTAGGAGCGCGGGGTGGGTACGCCGGGCGTCGTGCCTTCAGTGTGATCGTTCGGCAGGTAGAGGAGGCTTAGATTCGGCAGACCACCTTCTTTTTCGTAGCGTGCCAGGTCTTTGAGAAACAGGTCCGCCCGCAAAACATCCGGGATCTCCATGTTCCAACCGACCGTGCCGGGAGCGGTGTACTGCTTCAGTCGCTCGATGCCGATGGTGCTGGTGAACGTCGTCTTGCCGGTCCGCTTCTGCCAGTCCGCCAGAATCTCTTTGTACTTGCGCTTCGGCACCGGCTCGGTGTACGCCATTTCGCCCCAGTTGCGGAACGACAGCCCGTGCGCGAGCACGTTGTCCCAAACGAAACCGGAGGACGAATATGTCAGCGCGTCGTCCCCGAAGGTGTAGGAGCGTGTAAACCCTCCGAACGCTTTTTCCAGATGGTCGGTGACGTTCCCTTCGGTCACCCAGGAATGCCCGTCCGCCGAATTAATCCCGTTGCAGTAAAAGTTGTCCAGCAACACGAACTGCTCGGCGAGGGCGTGATGGTTCGGCGTGATCCCGCGACCGTATAGACACAGGCTCGGGTCGCCGTCTCCCTGTTTCAGGTCGCCGAACACCTGGTCGTAAGTGCGGTTCTCCTTGACGATATAGACGACGTGCTCGAACACGGACGGTTCGCCGGTCCGCTCGGGGACCGGCACCGGCGGACGACCCGACCGTTCCTTCTCCCGGCTTCGTAACACCTCGGGGACACGCGCGTCGGTCAGGACCTGTTTCGTATAAGCGTCTAATTTGCCGGAAAGCGGCGCGAGCGGGACGCGGCTGACGGTGCCCTGGACCCAGTAAACGCTCCGGCGTTTGTCGCTTTCTTTCAGGGGGAGGTGGCGCGAGCCGTACCCTTTTACGCAGGCGACATACAGTTGCTCGTTTCGGATCAGGAGCGACCCCGGATACCATGCGGTAGGAATCCAGCCGCGCACGGTTGGTTCCTTCGCCGGGGAAACATCAATGGCGGCGACGGCGTTGTTCCCGCCGCATCCGACGTAGAGCGTTTCGCCGCTTGCTGACAGCGCGAGGGCGTTCGGCGCACTGCCGAACGGTAGCGTGGCGTCCGGCTTGACGATCACCGTGGACCGCACACTTCGTTTCGCCGTGTCGATGAGGCTGACCGTGTCGGCGTTCGCGTTGGCAACGTACAGGGTTTCGCCGTTCACGCTCAGGAGAAGGTCGGACGCGTGCAACCCGGTTTCGATCTGCGTGATCTCCTTGCCGGTGGCGAGATTGAGAAGCGACACGGAGCCGCTGGTCGCGACGCCGCGTTCGTCTACGGGGACCGGAGTGCCGGAAGAATCACCGGTACGCTCGCCGGATTTCGCGAGACGCCCGCCCCAGTTGGAAACCCAGGCGGTCGCGCCGTCCAGCGAAAGCACAACGTCATACGGGGCGACCCCGGTCGGAATTTCGCGGGTCACTGTCCCAGCGGTGGCGTCCACAACGGCAAGGACATTCTTTCGCGACAGGCACACGTAGAGCGTTTTTTCGTCCGCCGACGCCGCGATCCCGCATGGGTACGACGGGGCGCTTTTTTCGCCCGCGGTCGGTCCGGGCAGCGGAATGCTACGCTCGACCGCAAGTTGTCCGTCGTCCGCGACACGCACGACCCACAAAGAACTACCCGCGCCGGTCGCCCAGATCGTTCTGCCGTCGCGGCTGACGAGCAGACCATGGAGCGAACCGCCCCCCTCCTTCGGGAAAGGGAGCTTCTGGCTGACTTTCCAGGTTGCGGCGTCCACGCAGACGAGTCCCTTTTCGTCCTTGAGGTAAAGTGTCTTGCCGTCCGGTGCGGCGACCATATCTACGGGGCGGCCGTTATATGTCAGCGTGTCGCCCGCCGGGCGCACTCGCTGTCCGGTCGCGACGGTGTACCCACCTTCTTTTACCGCCCCTAGACGTGGGGCGGACGCGAGGTATCCCGCCCCGGCGATGAGCGCCCCCCCGGCAAACAGAGGGAGCAAAAGACGAGTGGGGGAATGGGGCATAAGTTTTTTTTTGGTCCTCCCGGACGGGGGCAACCTGACGTTGCATCGTTGGACCTGCGGTGCTCGGGAGTCTCGCTACACCTGTCCCCGTGCTGTTTTCGCGCGATACTCCGTATGAAAAGGGC
>JACMMA010000377.1 GCA_014379275.1 Armatimonadota bacterium
ACTCGGTTTGCTGACACGGGGGTGATCAGGGACGTATCGGCGGATGGGGGGAACTGCGAGATCGTTTACTCTTCCTGTTCTGCGGGTGAAGTGGATGGAATCATACGCGGTCAGGTCCAGGCAGCCCGCAGTGCGCGGTACGAATTGGAGTGGAAGGTGTACGGGCACGACCAGCCGGATTGCCTGGGCGAACGTCTGGCAGCGGCGGGGTTCGAAGCGGGCGCGAGGGAGACGTTCATGGTTTTCTTCGCAAACGATGCGTCTCGGGACGCTTTCGGCGCGGCTAACGCCGACATCCGGCGTGTGACGGATAGGGACGGTCTGAGGGATTATCAGATCATCCGGGAAGAGGTTTCCGGCAGGAGTTGCACGAGGGAAGTCGAGCGACACGCGTCCGTGTTAGAAAATCATCCGAACAGTATGAGCGTCTATGTCGCCTACGTTGACGCGGAGCCTGCCGCCTGCGGACGCGTCTATTTTCATGTGGACAGCAAGTTCGCCGGGCTGTATGGAGGTAGCACGCGGGAAGGGTTCCGGAAACGCGGCCTGTTCACTCAACTGGTCGCCGCCCGCATCCGCGAGGCCGTCAGTCGGGGGATCGCCAACATTTGTGTCGACGCTTTGCCGACCTCCGAACCGATACTGAGGAAACGTGGGTTCGAAAGCGTGACGTACACGCAACCGTTCACCTTCCCCCAATAACAGGAGCCCCCGTCCGATCTATTTCAAAAGGGTCGTGCCATAATGAACCGCGGGACACGTCCGCACGTCTGTTCAAGTAAATCATTACGCACGTGGGAAGAATCGAGAACGAAGAATGCAAAGAGCGGCGGGGTGGACATGGTTTCTGAGTGTCGGCGTATCCGGGTTAGCGGCGGTCACCGCGATGGCGTCCTTAGCGCAACCGGCGAAGCAAACGGTGGGGAAGACGGAACCCGTGACCGCGCGTGCCGAAGCAGAGGATATGTTGCGGACGGCACCGCGTCCGCTCCCGCCTGCGCTCTCCGGTGTCGGGCGGCGAGTCACCGATGCCTGCGTCACCGATCTTGCCGGCAAGCCGCATACCCTCTCCGAGTTCGGCGGACCGAAAGGACTGGTCGTCGCGCTGGTCAGTTCTTCGTGTCCGGTAGCGAAAAAAATAGCGCCCGCGCTCGGTCGGCTCGAAGCGGACGCTCGTGCGAATGGGTTCGGCGTCCTGTATCTCGCGTCGCTGGCGACGGATACGCCCGCCGAACTGAAAGCCGCGGCGAAATCGGCGGGTTGGAAAGCCACCGTTGTGCGGGACACGAAAGGCACCGCTGTCGCCGCACTGGGCGCGACCTCCACGACGGAAGTGTTCGTTTTCGACGCCGCCCGCACCCTCGCCTATCGCGGGGCGGTCAGCGATCAGTACGGCCCGACCTGGGCGAAAGACGCCCCGACCACGAACTACCTCGCCGACGCCCTCGGCGCGGTTGCCGCCGGAACCCTGCCCGCGATCCCGGCGACCACCGCGCCGGGGTGCCTGCTTACCCCTTCCAAAGCGACTCCCGCCCCGGCATCGTCGGTGACCTATCACAACCGCATCTCGCGCATCGTGCAGGCGAACTGCGGCGACTGCCACCGGACCGGCGGCGTCGCGCCGTTCCCGCTCGAAACGTATGCGCAAGTCATCGCGCACTCCGCAATGATCCGCACCGTCGTGGATGCCGGGCAGATGCCGCCGTGGTTCGCCGCGCCGACGAAAGGCGACGAGGGCAACACCGCGACGCATACCCCGTACGCGAACGACCGCCGTATGGCGGCGGACGATAAGCGCGATCTTTTAGCGTTCCTCGCGGGACCGAAACCCGTGGGGAATCCGAAAGACGCCCCCTTGCCGCGCACGTTCGACCCGGAGTGGACCGCGGGTAAGCCGGACGCCGTGTTCGCGTTCCCGCGCGCGTATAGCGTCAAGGCGGAAGGGGTTCTCCCGTACCAGAACATTCTGGTCGAAACGAACCTTCCCGAGGATAAATGGGTCCGCGCCATCGAAGTCAAACCCGGCGCGAAGGGCGTGGTGCATCACGTACTGGTGTTCGTGCAGGAGCCGGGCAAGCCGCAATCGCGTACCGACGACCGGGCGGGATTCTTCGGCGCGTACGTGCCGGGAACGGCGGCGCTCGTCTACCCGGACGGCTACGCCAAGAAGTTACCCAAAGGCGCGGTTCTGCGGTTTCAGATGCACTATACCCCCAACGGCACCGCGCAGGATGACCGGACTCAGATCGCGTTCCAGTGGGCGAAGAGCGCGCCGGAGCACGAAGTCAAATCCGTCGGCGTCTCGTCGCTCCGTCTCAATATCCCGCCCGGCGCGCAAAATCATAAGGAAGAAGCGCAACTCCCGGTGCCCGCCGATGTGAAGATTCTGGCGTTCATGCCGCATATGCACGTCCGCGCGACCGCTTGCCGCTATGATCTGATCACCCCGGACGGTAGCCGCGAAACGCTGCTCGACGTTCCACGCTACGATTTCAACTGGCAACTGACCTATCGCCGCGCGACGCCGCTACCGGTTTCGAAGGGAAGCCGTATCGAATTCACCGGCTGGTACGACAACTCCGCGAAGAACCCGTACAACCCCGACCCGACAAAAACGGTTCATTTCGGTCCGCAGACGTACGACGAAATGCTACTCGGCTATATCGAGTATGTCGCCGAGGACGATACGACATTGGGGCGTGGAAGCCGCCTCCAGGGTGGGTTGGCTGTCGAACTGATATTCCGCCGACTGGACCGCAACGACGACGGGAAAGTGACGCGCGAGGAGGCGGGGAATAACTGGAGCCGCATTCAATCCGCCGACACGAACGACGACGGTGGGATCACGATGGACGAAGCCAAAGCCAAGTTCGGCTCGCAGTAAATCGTTCCGTTCTTTTTGTTGTCCTTCGCGGACGGCGCCAACGCATCGTTGGATCGGTTTACCTGCGGTGCTCGTTTCTGCTTGGTACTTCTGGTTCGGTCCTTTCCCGCGCATTTGCCGGTTCCGGTTTCAACATGCAATGTTGAAACCGGAAACGGCAAATGCGCGGGAAAGGAACGAACCAGAAGTACCAAGCAGTAAAACCGATCCAACGATGCGGTGGCGCCGTCCGCGA
>JACMMA010000055.1 GCA_014379275.1 Armatimonadota bacterium
AAACGATTGTACCGGCTTTCAGTTTTTCCCGCAGGATACACAGAGGGCAGATGAATCATGGCGGTTTATAGCCGGCGATATAATCCATGGCATATGGCGACACTGATTGAAAAACTGAAGACACTGGCGGACGGATTCGACGGGCGCGTGGGTATCGGCATGCAAAGCGCGGCGGGATTGGTGACGGTGCGGGGCGGCGAGCGGTTTTCGCTGCAAAGCGTGATGAAACTCATGGTCGCCGCCGCCGTGATGGACGCGGTAGACCGGCGAGGGTGGCGTCTTGACACGCCAATTCTGGTGCGCCGCGAGGATTTGAGCCTGTATGTGCAGCCGATTGCGGATCGCGTCACGAAGAACGGCTACCGCACAACGCTAGGCGACCTCGTGTTCCGCGCCGTAGTGGACAGCGATAGCGCGGCGACGGACATTGCGTTCGCACGGGTCGGCGGCGCGGCAGCGATACGGGCATTCCTCGCGCGTTGCGGGGCGAACGGCATTCGGGTGGATCGCGACGAGCGGCACCTGCAAACCGAGATCGTCGGGCTGACGTGGCGACCGGAATATGTGGATGCCGCCGTTCTGGAAAAGGCGATTCAAGCCGTCCCTACCGCCGTCCGCGACCACGCGTTTCAGGCGTACCGGCGCGACCCGCGGGATACGGCGACCCCGGCGGGCATGGCGTCGTTCCTTTACAATCTCGCCAGCGGGAAACTGCTGTCGCCCGGTTCGACACGGCACCTGCTTTCCGTCATGCGCCGCACCGCCACCGGTCCCGACCGACTGAAGGCGGGCGTCCCGAAAGGCTGGACACTGGCACATAAAACCGGGACCAGCGGCACCTATAAAGGCGTCACCATGGCGACCAACGATGTCGGGGTGTTGACCACACCGGACGGGCGCAATATCGCCGTCGCGGTGTTCGTCGCCGAGTCGCACCGTTCCCCGAAAGAGCGCGCCGCGCTGATTGCAGATGTCGCCCGGATAGCCGCCACGCATTATAAAACCGCCACACGATAGTATCCGCGGCGATGTCCCGTCGGTTCCCCGCTCGTCACACCTGGGAAAAGGAATCAGCGTTTTTTATCTTGGCGCGGAGCAAATCGGTTTGGTACAACGTAAGGACGGACAAGAAAGGCGGTATATACACATTGGAAGCGCAGGAAAACGCACCGGACAACGCATCGGCACTGAAGCGGCTGGTGCGCGATAACTGGGCGCAGGCGAAGGCGGATGCGACCACTGCATTGACATTACGCGACGCCGGTATTTACTACGCCTCCGTGTTCTTCGCGCAACAGGCGGCGGAGAAAGCCTTGAAATCAGTGATTTTGCATCAGCGAAGCAAAAACCCCCGTGGACATAATCTGATAACCTTCGCCAACGAACTTTCCGCGCCGCTCGACATCATGAACGCCGCCGGGGAGCTCAACTTCGAGTTCCTTTCGTCGCGCAACCCCGAACACGCCGAGGGCGTTCCCGCGCAGATATACGATGTTACGTCCGCGAACCTGCACCTCGCCGCTTCCGCGAAGATCGTGGAATGGGCAAGGCACCTGCTTTAAAGTTTCTTCGCCCGTTGTTTGCCGATTTAACCTGCCCCGTTCCGGGTATGAGTGTCGTGTATTGCACACGACCGGAAAAAACACCACAGTATAAATCGCCGGATTTATGGCATACAGATGGTGTCAGGAGATTCACGAATGGGCGGCAACAATTTTCTTCAAATAGTGGGGGCATTATCAGCTCTTGCACTAGTGTCGGCCGCGCCCGTCGTTGCGCAGGACATACGGATGCCTCCTTTCGATTCCGCTCTTTCAATCCCCCTAGATGACGCCGGGTATTCTCCTTTGATCGGGCTAGCGGAAGGCAGCAAACGGCGAGCGAAGCCCACGTTGGGATCCATGTTCCGTCGCGCCGAGCGTGAGTGGCCCCGCCTTTTGCTCCGCTATGCACAGCCTGCAGTGCGCGGATTGCTCGCGGACCGGCAGATGGGCAGCAACAGCCTCGCCCTCAGAACCACACTTTTCCGGAATAATGCGAAGGGGCTACACCTCGCCGGAGGCGTCGGTCGCAACACGTGGGGCGAACGCGAAGCCCGGTTACAATTCTCCGCACGTTTCTAAACCGGAAGGCGGGAGTGACGCGACACTCGCGGGCGGTCTAAGGGGAAACGGAAACCTGCGAACTGTTCTCACGTTGGGGCGACGTTGTACTCCCCTACTGTTGCTCAACGAAACGCCATTTGCGCGAATTGAAGAACCGATAGCCACCGAGGAATACGGCGATGCACACGAGCGCGCACCACACGAATGACCACCATGGCACCCCGGCGTTGACGGTGATCATTTCCCTGGTGCCGAAGCCGAGCGGCGCCAGTTGGGGTGACAGTAAGAACGAGCGGTAGCAGATCAGGATCACCGCCATCGGGTTCAGAAGGAATGCGTAGTAGACCACGTCTCGAACGGCGGGTTCCAGCATTGGCGTCTTCTGGACTTGCTCCGCGAAGTAGATGATCGGCACCGCGTAAAACAGCAAGTCCAGAACAACGGCGGTCAGGAACTTGACGTCCTCGAAAAACACGTTCAGCGCGGAGATATACAGCGCGATCCCGCCGATGAGCAAGGTTTGCATCGCGACGAGCACTGGCAGCAGTAGAATCGTTGCGGGCGGGAGCGACGGGGTTGTCGGGTCATTGTCGAACGCGGCGCGGCCGTATAGATAAACGAGGTAGACCGCCAGCACACCCAGCGACAGCAGGAAGTGGCGCAGGTTCGCCATCGTGGTGGCGAGTGGCAAGAGTTCGCGGGGGAAATATACCTTGCGTACAAGCGGCATCTGCTTCGACACCGACTCGCCCGCGTCCAGGATTCCGGTCAGGAAGTAGGTCCAGGGGAAGAACGCCGTCAGGATGTAGGCCGAGTAGTTGTCGATGTCGTATTGCAACACGACGACGAAAACGACATACAACGTCAGGGCGCGGACAACGGGGTTGGCGAGTGACCAGATGACGCCGATGCGGGAGTTTTTGTAGCGCACCTGTAGTTCCCGCTCGACCAGGTTATCGAACAGTTCCCGGTAACGCTTCGCCTCGCGGTATTCGTCAAGCAGGGACATCGTAGGGGGTTTAGATGTGGGGTGTCGGGTGGGCGGCGATCCGATGTCTACCGCGTTTCTCCTAACACCCGACAACTATTTCACATCGGGGCCGTCGAAGTCGCCGCGGGCGGGTTCGAGGAGTTTCAAGAGTTCTTCTCGGGGAATCAGTACCTTACGCTTGCCAGCAACACGGAACGCGCGCAGTTTGCCTTGCCGGATGTAGGAGCGGATACTCGATTGGGAGAGTTGGAGATAATTGGCGGCCTGTTCAACGGTGAGGAGGTCCCGGCTTTCCGCTTCCATAAATGTACTGTCTGCTCCTTGCGTAGCGCACGTCGGCGATAATAATGTATTGGGTGGCGGATTCGTCGCAAGAAGCGGACAGGTGGAAAACACAGGGGATTCTTTGTTTAAACACCGGGACTAATCAAGAGCGAACGCCGTGTGCAAGTATAACGCCCGTAGCAGTGCTTGTCAATGATTATCGGCACGGATTTTTCACGACACAAAACGGGAACTATTGTTTGCTATTTTGTGTATTATAAACAGCAACTAATAAAGGAAGATAAAAAATGCGGGTTCAGAGTAATTTGTTGGTTCACTTGGGCTATGGTAAGTACGTTCGCTCCGATCAGGTTACAGCACTACTGCCGATCGAGGAAGAGCGCGGACCGGGACGCCGGACGTTCGTGCATGTCGCGGGCAGGGAAGACCCCGTCGTCGCTTCGCGGGCGGAGGATTCTATAGTGTCGGATCTCGTGCAGGAGCCGCGGGAGGTCACGCAGGCGCGGCAACAGAGTGAGATTTTGCGCGATTTGTTGACGGACCTGGGCACCGTGAATGCCACCGTGCGTCGTATCGTGCGCGACGAGGGCGGCTTGGACATCGACCGTTTGGAACGGCGGATCCGCTCCGTCGTCGAGGGCGAGTGATCAGCGATGGGTGGCCATTGATTCGTCGACGGGAGGAGAACGGCGGCGGGGCGGCGAATCAGTTGGCACTGACCCCCGGTCACCATTCACTAACCACTGGAGTTTACTATGAGCAAACACCCCCCTATCGCCTTGCAACTTTACTCGGTGCGGGATGACTGTGCCCGCGACCTGCCCGGCGTTCTGAAATCCGTCGCTAAAATGGGTTATACCGGCGTCGAGTTCGCCGGTTACCACAAGTTCGACGCGAAAACGCTACGCAAAATGCTGGACGACAACGGCTTGAAGCCCGCCGGGGCGCACGTCGGGATCGACACGCTACTCGGCGGCGAACTGGAAGAGAGTATCGCGTTCCATAAGGAGATCGGCAACCACCTGCTGATTGTTCCGTATCTCGGCGGCAAGTACACGGAGTCGGCGCAGGCGTGGCAGGACACGGCGCGGACGATGAACGAGATCGCCGCGCGACTCAAGCCGCACGGCATGCGCACCGGATATCACAACCACACGCACGAGTTCCAGCCGGTCGCCGGGAGCGATAAATTGCCGTGGGACATATTCTTCGGCGGGACAGATAAATCGGTCGTGATGCAGTTCGACACAGGCAACGCTCTGCACGGCGGCAAGGACGCGATGCCGTTCCTGAAGTCGTACCCCGGTCGCGCCGCGTCGGTCCATATCAAGGAACATTCCGCCTCGAAAAAAGACGCTCTTCTCGGCGAAGGCGATGTGCCGTTCCCGGCGATCCTCAAAGAGTTGGAAAAACAGAACGCGACGGAATGGCTGATAGTCGAGCAGGAAACCTACCCGATCCCCCCGATTGAGTGTGCCGAACGATGCTTACGCAACCTGGAGCGGATCCTGGGCTGATCCGCCCAGGTCACGGAGGAGTTCGATCACTCCGGGAGTCGCGCGGCGGCTTGATTACGCGCGACTCCCAACGGTTTCATCCGCTGACAGGCACATTGCGGAGAAAAAATGACGAAGCTTCTCATCATTTCCAGCAGTCTCGACAACAACAGCCGTAGCGAACGTATCGCGCGACTGTGTGAGGAGTTGCTGTCCGCGCAAGGGGTCGAAGCGCTGTTCCTGAGGCTGAAAGACTACGTGCTCCCGCCGTTCGGGAGCGTGCCAATCCAGGAAGTCCCGGAATACCACTCGCTCCACGCGGCAGTATCTCGTGCCGACGGTCTGATTTTAGCCAGCCCGGTCTACAACTGGTCTTCCTGCGCCGAACTGAAAAAGTTCATCGAGTATGTCGGTTCGACGGACGAGTCTAACCGAGGGGCGTTCTACGACAAAGTAGTCACCCTTGTTCATTCGGCGGGCTTGCCGCACAGTTACATGGCGGTTGCGCCGCTGGCGTCATCCCTCATGTTCGACTTCAAATGTGTCATCAATCCGTACACGGTGTATGTCCACGACCGCCACTGGGAACACGACGAAATGATACCCGACGCCCGGCAACGCGTCGAGCAAGCGATGCGGGTGATGGCGGAAATGACCGATCTGTTGTCGGCGCGGACATACCGCTCCGACTGGGGAGTATGAAATGATGAATCTGCCCACCTCCGTATCGCCGGAACTGACGCGCCTCCTCGCGGCGTGCGCGAGCCTCGTACAAGCGGACAGCCGCGCCGGAGCGGCGTGGCTCGCCGGGAGTTTCGGGCGCGGGGATGCGGACGCCTACTCCGACATCGACCTGCATGTGCTCGTTCCCTCCGAAGCAGACGCGGACGCCATCGAGGCGGACATGAGCGGATGGCTCGCGCCCGTCGCCCCGCTGGTCGGGGCCAAGAAGGTGTTCACGCACTTGTACCACTGCGTGACGACAAAAGGCGACCGGATCGACGTTCTCTTCTACGTGGAACCGTCGCACGAAACGGATACGCGCGAAATCGTCGTGCTGAAAGATAACGGCGGCGTTCTGCGGCACGCGGACGGACCGTTGTTCGACGCGGCAAAGGCAATGTCGGTCGATGTCGCCGAAATCTGGCGCATGACGCTACTTCTGCCGGTCATGCTCGGGCGCGGGGAGTACCTGCGTCTTTTTCACGGCATCAGTATCAAGTACGGTTTTATCCTGAATCTGCTGGTGCGCGGGCGCGGCTACCCCCGCCCGGTCGGTGTCAAGAAGCTGAACGACCTGTTGCGCCCGGAAGACAGACAGCGGATGGCGGAGGCGGTTCGGGTACCCATACTCGACGCTGTGAGCCTCGCGCGGGCGGAACTGCGCCTCGCCGCGATTGTGCGCGACCTCGGTCCCGAGTGTTGTGCCCGCATCGGCGTCCCCTATCCGCAGGAATGGGAAGACGTGACGCGGGGACGTTTACAGCGCGACTTGCCGTCACTCGGTATGGGCGATATTCTGCGCGAAACGCTAAACTGGTAACCGCTGTGCCAACGATCCTTCTCGAAACCATGATAAACGCCCCGGTAGAACGGTGCTTTGACCTCGCCCGGAACATAAGCCTGCACTGCGCGAGCACGAGCGGCACGAATGAGAAAGCGGTCGCGGGCGTGACGGAGGGTTTGATCGGTCCCGGCGAAACGGTGACGTTCGAGGCGACCCATTTCGGCGTGCGGCAACGGCTGACGTCGCGCATCACGGAGTTCGAGTATCCGCGCCGGTTCGTGGACGAAATGTTGCAAGGAGCGTTCCACTCCCTGCATCACCTGCACGAGTTCGAGCCGACCGCGACCGGCACCCTGATGCGCGACACGATGACGTTTGTTTCGCCGCTCGGCTGGCTCGGAATCCTCGCAGATAAACTGTTCCTCCAGTCCTACATGACGCACTTTCTGCGCGAGCGCAACACACACCTCAAACACGTCGCGGAAAGCACGTGAGATACAGTTATGGATGTCACCGCCACAGACACGAACCACGCCTCGGAGATCGTCGCCGCGTTCACGGGCGACGTGGTACGGACCGCGTCGCCGATCATCGGCAAAGGAAGCGTTAACAAAATCGTCGTCTGCGGAACCGAACGCGGCGAGCCCATCGTCGTCCGGATGAGTTCCGCCGAAGACGAAGGACGCGGCTTGTCTTTTTATGAAAAAGAGCGTTGGTGTATCGAAGAGGCGGCGAAGCGCGGCGTTCCCGGTCCCACGGTTCTGGCAATCGGACGCTGGGGGACCCGCCCATATATGATACAAACCCTCGTGCCAGGAATCAGCGGAGAAGAAAGCGCACTCGGTTCGCAACACGTCTGGCATGCACTCGGGCGACACGCGAAAATCGTTCACTCTATCTCGCTGGATGGGTTCGGGGAGATGCTAGACCAGTTCCACTGCGGCGACGCCCAACAAAAGTGGCACGACTTCGTCCACTATAACATTTGTAGCCTGACTCCAGACGACGAACTGCCCCGCTTACAGGTCTATGCGCCCGAGCAACAGGATACCATCCGCCGCGTCTTCGAAAACCTACTGACTCCGTCGTTCCGATTCGGTCTGAACCACGGCGACCTTTCCCCGCGAAACGTCCTGATCGACGCCGACGCGACCGTTCACCTGCTCGATTGGGGGTCGGCGGAGGCGCACATCGTGCCCCATTACGACTTCCTGCATATTGTGCCGTGGGACGACCTGCAAAACGAGAACTTTCGCGCGTTCCTCGAAGGGTACGAAATGAGCGAGGCGATGTTTGCACGGATACTCCCCGAGTTGCGCAGTTTACTGTTGCTCAAGTCTTTCGACCTGACCCGATGGGCGATTGACCGTTGCCCGGAACGTACCACCAGCATCGCCGCCCGCGCGAGAGAGGCTCTGCGCCTCCTATTACAATGAGGTATTTCTTTTTTTGTCCTTCGCGGACGGCGCCAACCTTACGTTGGATCGTTGGACCTGCGGTGCGGTGACTACGTTAGGTGTTCCGTGTTTCGAGTTAGCCCTTGCTGTTTTCCCGCGAAT
>JACMMA010000378.1 GCA_014379275.1 Armatimonadota bacterium
AGCGAACAGGGCGTCGAGTCGTGGCAGATGCTACCCATCTTCACGCCGAAGGCCGCCGGGGACACCGGTTGCGTGGATGTTTCCCGCGCCGTCGCCAGCGGCTTGACGTTCCGACCACTCGCCGAAACCGTCGCCGACACACTCGCCTGGGACAAAACTCGCACCGAGGACGCGAACACGTACAAAAACACGCTGACAGCGGATAAAGAGTATTCTTTGCTGGCGGCGTTCCGAAACACCGAAAACAGGTAGAACTATCGTGGGGAATTCCCGTGACCAAAACAATAATCGCGATATTGGTTGTCGTCGTTACCATCGTTCTGACCATCGCGGTGATACTAGGTACGCTCTTCCTGATTGTTTTCGGAGGGCTATATGTGTGGGGACGGATTAGTGGGCGTCGCCCGGAACCTGGTAAGCAACAGCCGTCAAACCCGGCATCGCCGACGTTGCCGCGCACGCGCCGGGAACATACCGATGCCGTGACTGCCGTCGCCTTCGATCCCTCGGGCGACTGGCTGGCGAGTGTCAGCCGTGACCGTACCTTGCATTTAGGTAGCTTGAAATGGGAGGGGAGCGAACACGTGTTGCCCGCCTTTTATCCCGGACCGGTCGCCGTCGGTCACAGCGACAGGAACGGCACGCGCGTCGCCACGGGTCGATTCCGGCGCGAGGACGAAGATTCTGCCGCCGAACCGGACATCGAAATATGGCGGAATGCTGACTTCCGCGAGCCATCCGTGCAAATTTCTGTTCCCGATATCAGGCGGGTGCTGGCACTGACGTTCGACGTGGAAGCTGACAAACTTACCGCGCTGGTCAGTCTGCGCGATAGCAAGATGGACGAACGGCGTCGGCGGCTTCGCGTATTCGAGTATGATCTCCGACCCGTCGGAAATATCTATAGCCCTGCGGAGTACGATGTTTCCGATGGGGTGCCGATTTACGATGGTCAGGAGGCGGTTGCCGCGCTCAGTGCGACCGGTCGCTACGTCGGGTGCCGCACGAAATATACCGACGAAACCGGCGTAGTATCATACGGCGTCGGGGTTTGGGATGTGGCTGAAGAAAAATGGAAGCACCGCTTCGGTGGGCGGGAGGCGATGCCACACATGATTTTCGCCGTAACGAGCGATGGCGAAACGGTATTCAGCGGGCGTGAGGATGATCCGGGTCGCGACCACAAGTTCGGCGGATCAGAATGGTATGACGGTTTGTACGTTTGGGATGCCGCGAACGCTTTGCCGGAGGGTGCCGAGGAAGCAAAACCGGAGCCTGGAATGTACGGGAGCCGGGGGATGGCACTCAGCCGCGACGAAAAACTGTTCGCCACTCCTCTCGGCGAGGCAGGCGCACTCACAGTTTATGACCGCGAGCGGCGTGAGCAGACGCAGGCCTTCCGACGACCGCAGCCGGAGAGCGAAAACAACCGGTGGGGGAACAACGTCTGGTGCGTCGCTTTTGCGCCGGACGGCAAAACGGTAGTCACAGGTCATGCCGACGGCGAAATATGGGCCTGGGGATTGCCGGATAGAGCAGCTGATTTGTAAACAGATGTTTGCTAAATCTGCCGATTTTTGATACAATACGACCATGGCAACCGGAATAAAAACACGCTACGTTTGCGAAATGTGCGGCTCGGTGCAGCCGAAGTGGCAGGGCAAATGCCCCGACTGTGGCGAGTGGAACAGTCTCGTTGAGGAGGCGGTTCGTGGATCGGCGAACACCCTGGCACAGTCGCTCGCACGCAATGGCGGCTCGCTCGGCGGCAACGGCGCGACCGGTCCCGGCTCGCCCCTCGCCACCGCCGCCAACATTTCCTACATGGGGGCGGCGCAATCGCGGCCGCGACCGATTACCTCGATCTCCGCGATCTCCCACGAACGGCAGACGACGTTCATCAGCGAGTTCGACCGCGTTCTGGGCGGGGGCGTGGTTGCCGGGTCGCTCGTTCTAATCTGCGGCGAGCCGGGTGCCGGGAAGTCCACGCTGCTCTCGCAGGTCGCGGGCAACCTCGCCAAAGCATATGGCACCGTGCTGTATGTTTCCGGCGAGGAATCGGCGCAACAGATCAAGCTCCGCGCCGAGCGGCTTGGTTCGGAGCACGATGATCTGCTTCTGGCGTCCGAAACCGATGTCGGTCAGATCGCCCGGTATATAGACGAATTGCAACCGAAGTTTCTGATCATTGACTCGATCCAGACCATGCAGTCTCCCGACGTCGAGTCGTCGCCCGGCACCGTCTCCCAGGTGCGGGCGTCCACGGCGGCGCTCGCGGCGATAGCGAAGGGCAGGGGGATCCCGGTCTTTCTCGTCGGGCATGTCACCAAAGAAGGTTCGCTCGCCGGTCCCCGCGTTCTGGAGCACATGGTGGACACCGTGCTTTATTTCGAAGGCGACCGTCACCTGACGTTCCGCGTACTACGCGCCGTGAAGAACCGCTTCGGCTCGACCGACGAGTTGGGTATTTTCGAGATGCGCGAAGAGGGCTTGGTCGGCGTCGAGAACCCTTCCGAACTGTTTCTCGCCGAACGTCCCGAAATGCAGCCCGGCTCGACGGTCACGGCGACGATCGAGGGCACGCGCCCGCTACTGGTCGAGATACAGGCTCTGGTCGCGCCATCCTACCTCGGTTCGCCGCGCCGCACGACGAACGGCGTTTCGCGCGATCGCGTGTCGATGATCCTCGCCGTGTTGGAAAAACGGGTCGGGTTGTCGCTCGCTAACCAGGACGTATATATCAACGTCGCGGGCGGCATCAAAATCGAGGAACCGGCGGCAGACCTCGCCATCGCGCTGGCAATCGCGTCGAACTTCAAGGAGATGCCGGTGGACCCCAAAGCGGTCTTTCTGGGCGAGATCGGCTTATCGGGCGAAGTGCGCGGCTGCTCGCAGATCGACAAGCGACTCAAAGAGGCGGCGCGCCTTGGCTTCGACATGGCGCTCATCCCTGGCAAGAACGTCGGGCGGGATGCCAAAGGGTCCGGCATCGCATTCCTCGGCGTAGACGCGTTGCGTGAGGCCGTGGATAAGTCGCTGATCAGTCCTAGCGGCGTATAGATTCCGTGACCCGCTGTACTCGTTAGTTTCAGGGTTACACGCTTCAGGCCGGGCGGCAAGTCCGAATGCGTCCCTGGTTCCTGCCAACGATGCGGGCTGGTATGATTTCGGGTGTTAGAACGGTGAAGTTCAGGTACCGAACCCGGATGTGCTGGCGCATGACGGGTCGCGGTTCACGCCGCTTTATCACCCCGCGCGAAGCGTTATCGTTGGAAGAATCCGAAAACTCGCATCCGCCGACGATGCGGATCGGAATAGCCGTAAAAAAGAGGGGCGTCACGGTTAGAACCGTGACGCCCTCCCTGCCTTCCTCGAAGACGCTATTTGCCTTCGGCTTTCGCCTTGGCGGCCCGGAACGCGGCAGCACTGGCGGCGGCATCTTGATCCAATTGCTTCCCTTGCTGTTGCAATCCTGCCGCTGTTTTTTCCATGCTCGCGGGAACATTAGACGGTGCGGTTGTCGGCGCTCCGGCCACTCCTGAACCCGTTGCGTTGGAGGATGTAGAACCGTCCGCTGCTTCGTTGCTACACCCGACTGTTGTGAACAGAACGGGGACAGCAATACCAATGGACACAAAACCCAGGCAGACAGAACGGAACGTGTGTCTTTTATTCATGGTGATTAACTCTTCTCTTGTCGGAAATTACCGCGGATAACTGGCGCAGCTGTTGCCTGCATCGAAAAGCCAGGGATAGCTACCGTTGTCCCACGCGGTGCCGTAGCCAGTGTAGTAAAAGTTTTTACACCAATCGAGTTGTCCTTTAGGAATCGCTTTCACGTGACCGTCGGCGAACGCCATGTTGGCTACCTTGCTGTGGCGATAGCGGGGCATCTGTCCCCACTTGTACGGATCCGGCTCGGATCCAGTAATGTCCTTGTCCCATACCACGCCCGAGTTCGCACCACGGCACTGCCAGGCACCGCCTTCGCCGTTACAATGTGTGTAGGCATCGGAACTCAAAACCGGCGCAGAACCGATCCCATCGTAGGAGTCGATCTCGTTGTTCTCCGACATCAGAACGATGTCTGCCGGAGTCCCCAACCGTGCCAGGTCCGTTACGGGACGGTCGGCACCGGTCGACCCGAAGATCTGGGGAGTGAACACCGAGTCATTTCCCCCGTAGACGGTCCGCGCTTCCGGGTCCGGTTGGCTAGGACACAACCAAATTCCGCCGGACGACATGGTCACCGGGGAACCATCAGTGGACGCCCAAGTCACCGTAATGGTGCCGTTCTTAACGTAAGGACCGATGGCGTCTTGCCAGGTGTACTGCGCCCATGGTTGCCGCGGCGCAGGTGGCGGGTTGATCGAAACTCGGGGGAACGATTCGTCGTAGTCCTGTACATACTGCATCGTCGCCAGACCGATCTGCTTTAGGTTCGACAGACAGGAAGTCTGCCGGGCTTTTTCGCGGGCTTGTGCAAAAACGGGGAATAGAATAGCTGCCAGGATCGCTATTATTGCGATTACTACTAGAAGTTCGATCAGCGTAAAAGCGGATCGAACGAGTTGTGTACGGGTCATTGTTATATAGAAACCTTTCTTAGGTCGGTTGTAAGTCACGAGTATGTCTAACTATCAGGCGGCGGCGCGGTCGATTCTCGCACCACCAGTTGCGGCTCGAATATGCACCGCTCGTCTTCCACCTCTTCGTTCTCGATGCGGGCGAGGAGAAGCTGTGTCGCCTTCCGACCGACGTCGGCCAGCGGATGATGGATCGTCGTCAACGGCGGATTCGCGTTCACCGCGAGCACATAG
>JACMMA010000379.1 GCA_014379275.1 Armatimonadota bacterium
AGCAAACAATGTGGGAATGGTATAGCAAAACAAACGCGCCGGTGCCGGTACAGGGAAAGAAGTCCTGCGCCGTGTTATCGTTCCGCGTCACCCGCGAGGGAAAACTGATGCCGATTCTACCCGAAACGCTGACCGAGCTACCGATCCCGGTGGACCTGCCCGCCGTCGCCTACCCACGCCATATCGTCACCGATGACCGACCCACCGGCGAGCAGACCCTGTCGGCGCGATTTTTCGAGCGCAACCCGGCGCACCTGATCGGGCGTCGCACCGGTAACGGCGTCTGGCCCGACGACTCCGACAACGCCGAAGCCGTGCGTCTTTTCGAAGCCGGGCAGACCGCGCTGTATCAAAGCAAAGACGTCAACGCCGCGATCACCGCGTACGAATCCGCCGTCGAACGGGATTCGGGTTACGTCAAAGCGTGGGTCGCTCTGGCGATTGCTTACATCACCGACAACACGCCGGAATCCCTCGACCGCGCTACGGAAGTGTTGACCTTCCTCGCCGGACTCCCACCGAGCGACTGGCTGACCACGGAAGCCAGCGGAATCATCCACCAGAACCGGGCGTATTTATCGGTACACCGATTCCGCCAGGGCGGCGAAACGAATGCGTCGCTGCTCGCCGCCGCCGACTGCGACTACCAGATTTGCGATGACCGCACGGAAGCGGAGCGCGAGCGGTTGGAATACCTTTGTCCGTGGGCATTCGTGAAACTGTCTCTCGGCGAGATCGAGCCCGCCCGCGCCCTCTGGAGCCGCGCGATAGCGCGGGCGAGCAAACTTGGTGCGACCGGTATCCTCGCAGAATATGCGGCAAAATATGCGCCGCTACGAACTTTAAATGAACATTGACGGTAGGACCACCGTCTATAGACTTAAGAACACGACCATGAAAACGAATCAACTTATCAAGACTGTATTTATCGCCGCTGTCGCCGCCGTCGCCGTGCTTTGCGGAACCGTCCGCCCGGTTCAGGCCGACCTGACCGGACCCAAGCCGCCGAAACTTTCTTCCGAAGGACCGGCGATCTCCGCGACCGTTTCGCCCCTCGTTGGAGAAACACGCTAACCGGTAATTCCCACGATTACCCGACTCTCGTGCCAACGACCAACGAATGAAGGAGGCGAACACCAAGCAATGACAGCAAACGAAAACAATGTAGTAAACAGCGAGACCGGCAAACGCCCTGGTGCGGATGTTCTCGCCGGGCTTGCCGCCCTGCGCAGTCGCGTTGTGGAAGGAGCATCGGCCGCCGCCGTCGCGCCTCCCGCGCCGCAGCGCCGCGCTTCTAACGCCGAATTACTCGCCGCCACGCGGAGCGGCAAAACATCGAGCGAGCGCAACCGCGCCGCCGAGGAGTTGCGACGCCGCGTGAAAACCCTGTGCGCCGCCGCACTCGACAAATATACCAGCCACCTGACGTCACAGGAAGCCGACGACCTCACCCAGGACGTGATGGTGCGCCTGCTCTGCGCGAGCGAGGACAACGGGCCGGTGGAAATCACCCCGGCATATGTCCAGCGCGTCGCGGTGAACCTTTTGATCGACAAGCGCCGCGCCCTGGATCGCCGTGGCTTGAATAAGCCGGGCATCTCGGTCGACGATTCGGAAGCGGCAGTCGCCGTCCCCGATCCGTCCCCGACGCCCGCCGAAACCGTCGCGTCGAAGTTCCAGAGCTACCAACTACAAGCGGCAATCGCGAAAGCACTCTCGCCGACCGAGGCAAAAGTCGTCTGGCTCCGCGTCGCGGGCGACCTCAGCCACGCGGAAATCGCCGAGGAGCTGGGCATGAAGGAAGCGAACGCACGCAAGCACTTCGAGCGCGGCCTGAAGCGACTGCGCGGGCAGATAGAAACCGGTCAGATGGAAGCCGGGGCGTTCGCGCCCGCCTTCTGACGCCCCAACGCTTCGTTGGGAGAGGCGTGAGATTACAACAAAGCCCGCTCTGGCGGGCTTTGGCTTTTTGGGGGAATACATTCCCCCGATTAGCGTTTACAAACGTCCGTCGCGAGGCTTCCGCGAATTCCCATTCGTTATAAATGTGCCCGACGGTATCAGATCAATCGTCTTTTGAAATAGAGATTCCTACCCTGAATTTACCACGATTAGCGGTAGACTCTTAAGACGATGCCTCCTTCCATAAACTATTTCGCGCACAAAACGGCGGCGGAACGATACGCACAAAGCCGACCGTTTTTTCATCCTCTCGTCATCGACAAGATCCGCGAAACCGTACCGCTGGCTTTCCCGGTCGCGAACGCCCTCGATGTCGGTTGCGGGACCGGGCAATCCACCGTCGCCCTGCGCGGCATCGCCGATTCTGTTATTGGCATCGACGCGTCCCCCGACATGCTTTCTATGGCTCTCGTCGGCGACAACATCCGCTATGTCGCCGCACCCGCCGAAAACATCCCGTCTCCCGATGGGGTGTTCGATCTGGTCACGGTATCGCTGGCGTTCCACTGGTTCGACCGCCCGGCGTTCTTTGGCGAAACCCGCCGCGTTCTTCGCGAGAACGGCTGGCTCGCCATCTACAACAACGCGTTCCGCGGCGAAATGGTCGAGAACCCGGCGTTCGGTAGATGGCTACGCGATTCGTTCCTGACGCGATTTCCCACGCCTGCGCGAAACAACGTTCCTGTAACGACCGAGGAAGCAGACGGATTCGGTTTTCGGCTTGGGTGGAACGAAGACTACGGGAATCAGATCGTCTTTTCGCGGGACGAGTTGGCAGCATACCTCCTGACCCAGAGCAACGTCATCGCGGCAGTCGAACAGGGCGAGGAGAAGATTGAGGAAGTTTACGACTGGTTACTGCATGAGTTAGAGCCATTGTTTCGTTCGCCTGTAGAAACGTTTCTTTTCGGCGGCTACATCTGGTATCTCCAGAAAACGCCGGCTTGAGGCTGGGGAGATTGGGAGCCCCCCAGCCTCAAGCCGGCGTCTTCTGGAGCGATCTTCGCGTGCGGTCGGTGCCACTCCAGAGCCAGACCCCGACCGTTACGGCAAGCATGATCCCGGCGGAAAGGCGGATCGTCGGCAACGCCTGAAAACGTTGCGCGAGAAAGCCGAGCAGGAGTCCGCCGAGCGGCATCGACGTGTTGGCGACCAACAGGTACACCGCCATCACCCGCCCGCGCAGTTCGTCCGGGGCTTCCGTCTGAACCTTCGTGTTCGTGCTTGTCGTGAAGACTACCATTGCGATCCCCGCGAAGAACAGGCAGACCAGCGCCGGAATGAATGTCGGCGAGAATGACAGGCATAAAAGCGCGACGCAAAACAGCGACGCCCCACCGTAGACCAGATACCTCCGGTGTATCCGGCTCCCCAATGTCACGATCCCGATCCCGCCGATGGTCGCACCGATACCGTTCACCGTCACCAGTGTACTGAAACCACCCGCCCCACCTTTGTAGACGCTCGCCAGAACCGGGTAGAGCGTGGAAACGGCGAGGATGAGGAGTCCCCCGCCGCCGATCAGGATAATGACCCGGAGCAGACTCGGCACGCCGAGCAGGAAACGCGCCCCTTCCCACGGCGATTCGGTGATGCCGCTCTTGACTTCCGGCTTTTCTTGTGTCACCCGCATCAGGGAAAGCGAGATGATCACGGCGATAAACGATAGCCCGTTCAGGAGAAAGCACCATGCCGCGCCCAGATTCACCAGCGTTATTCCGGCGAACATCGGACCCAGAAAGCGCGCAAAATTGAATCGGAGCGAATTCAGCCCGATGGCATTCCCGAGGGCCTTGGGGTCATCCACCATCTGCGTGACGAACGCCTGTTGCGCGGGCATGTTGAACGCATTGATGATCCCCGCCAGCCCCGCGAACACGGCGATATGCCACGCCTGGATTTGCACGACGCGGTTCGTCGCCAGCGTTGCCAGCGTGAGTGCGGAAACCATCGCGACGCTCTGCGTACAAAGCAGGATACTCCGTCTCGGGAACCGGTCCGCGACGGAGCCGCCCCAGAACGCGAACAGGACATACGGGAGCGCGGTCGATCCGGCGACGATGCCCAGCCACACCGCCGAGTGCGTCAACTCGTAGACGAGCCACTGCTGCGCCACATTCTGCATCCATGTCCCGGCGACGGACACCAGTTGCCCGAAAAAGAACAGTCGAAAGTTAGGAAAGGAAAACGCATACAGGGCACCGCCCGGTTTGAGTGCGTCGATGCGGGCGTTTTGAGCGGGGGCGTCGGGTTCCGTGGGGACGGGTACTGGTTCGACCATGTCTCGTTGTACCAGAAACTGGCGCCGGTGGCGCGGGCGTTCCGATCCGTTTGGCAATAGGAGAAACGGGCGGGCTCCCAGGTTTTTCGATTCGCGAACCGCTTCTTGCACCCCGCGAAATAGGTGATATAATTTCCTCTTGTGCGGGCGACGTAACAAAACGCCGCCCCTCATTTTTGTCTTGATAAACCTGCCGCGACACTTCGCATCCTTTAGCGTGAAATCGGTACGCCGATTCCGCCGCCCGCGAAACCTGTCCTCCGGCCACCTTGATAACTACAAAGTTTCGAACTCGTCCGGGGAGTGGTCGTTTGCCGCCCCATGACACAGAAGAAAGAACGGATAACATTATGGCGAAGGCAAAGTTCGAGCGGTCCAAACCGCACGTCAACATCGGCACGATCGGTCACGTCGACCACGGCAAGACGAGCCTCACCGCGGCGATCACGAACGTGCTCGCGAAAGCCGGCGGGGCGAAGGCGATGAGCTACGCGGCGATCGACTCGGCGCCCGAGGAGCGCGAGCGAGGCATCACGATCAACACCGCGCACGTCGAGTACGAGACCGCCGAGCGCCACTACGCGCACGTCGACTGCCCCGGGCACGCCGACTACATCAAGAACATGATCACCGGCGCCGCGCAGATGGACGGCGCGATCCTGGTCGTGTCCGCCGCCGACGGCCCCATGCCCCAGACCCGCGAGCACATCCTGCTCGCAAGACAGGTCGGCGTCCCGTCGATCGTGGTGTTCATGAACAAGGCCGACATCGTCGACGACCCGGAGCTCCTGGAGCTCGTCGAGCTCGAGGTGCGCGAGCTCCTGGACAAGTACGAGTTCCCCGGCGACGACACGCCGATCGTGATCGGGTCGGCGACCGAGGCTCTGGCGGGGAGCCAGGGCGAGTACGGGGAGCCGGCGGTGCTCAAGCTGATGGCGGAGGTGGACCGCTACATCCCGACGCCGGCGCGCCCGAAGGACCAGCCGTTCCTGATGCCGGTCGAGGACGTGTTCACGATCACGGGCCGCGGCACGGTGGCGACCGGGCGCGTGGAGCGCGGTCAGCTCAAGGCGGGCGAGCAGCTCGAGATCGTGGGCTTAGTCCCCACCACCACCACGACGGCGACGTCGATGGAGATGTTCCGCAAGATCCTGGACTACGTGGAGGCGGGGGACAACGCGGGGGTGCTGCTGCGCGGGGTGGACCGCAAGAGCATCCAGCGGGGGCAGGTTCTGGCGAAGCCGGGTTCGATCAAGCCGCACACGAAGTTCACGGCGGAGGTTTATATCCTCAGCAAGGAGGAGGGCGGCCGCCACAAGCCGTTCTTCAACGGGTACCGCCCGCAGTTCTACTTCCGCACGACGGACGTGACGGGCGCGCTGACGCTCCCGGAGGGGGTGGAGATGGTGATGCCGGGGGACAACGTGTCGATCACGGCGGAGCTGATCAACCCGATCGCGATGGAGGAAGGTCTGCGCTTCGCGATCCGCGAGGGCGGGCACACCGTCGGGGCGGGAGTCGTCGCCAAGGTGCTGGCATAGTATAAATGTTGCCGCCGTGGTACAATCACGGCGGCAATTTCTGGGAGTATAGTTCAGTGGTAGAACACCGGCCTCCAAAGCCGGGTGTCGTGGGTTCAAGTCCTGCTACTCCCGCTTATTAAAAAGCCTCCTGCATCCAAACGCGGGGGGCTTTGCTTTTGGTAATGAGTTTCATATCCCTTGCCGCTCTGAGGAATCGCGGTATAATGGCGCGACAGAAATTCGTTTCCGTCAACGGTTGTAGTTCGCGTGCCAAATGTATCCGGCACGTTTCTTGCTGCCGATCGTGTACTACTTGTAGTACGCAAAAGTATCTCCCCGACGCGGGAATGTCGCGCCACGATGTAGCGAGGCGGCATTTTTCGAGCGGTCGGTGAGCGGTTCAACAAAACCAAAAACCTTGATGCTTAAAGAACCTTACAGTACCGGCGGTCGCCCTAAGAATGGCGCGTCCGGTGCCGCTGTCGCAACCGCGCGGCGTAGGAACACGGCAGACCGGGTAGTCGTCTTCTTCGCATAAACTATGCGGCGGGTGACGCGCCCGCTTTGATTTTCGCGTTCCTTCTCTGCATGCGCGAGCTACCGCGCGCACCGTTTCTCCCCTTTCACCGGCGACCACGTAAACCGAGCGACTAGGCCGTGCTCGCGCTTTATTGTTTTTGTTCGTCGGCAAACACCACGGTTTGTCTGCGGCATATGTTCCGCTATGAAAGAAACGGTGAAGAAATGTTCCTGGAATCCACACTCCAATTCGATACCGTCGCGCTGACCGAACGGCTGCGAAACGCGCTCAAAACGCCGCCCGGAGATGGCGGCGATCTCGCGATGACCGCCACCCTACGCGGACGCCACCCCGCCGACATCGCCGAGGCGATGGAGGGTCTCGCCAAACCCGAAGCCTTGTTCGTGTTCAACTGGCTTGACAACGCCCGCGCGGCAGAAGTTCTGGATGAAGTGGACTCCGAACTGTCGCGCTATATCGTCAACAACGCGCCCCCCGGACGTATCGCCGAACTTCTCGATACCCTCCCGATGGATGACGCCGCCGAATTGATCGAGGAAGCACAAGCGAACAACCCGGAGCGTGCCGAGGAGCTACTAGAGGAGCTTGCCACGCGCTCGCCGGAAGACGCCGCCGAAGTGCGCGAACTTCTTTCCTACGACGATAAAACCGCCGGACGGTTAATGACGGATAAGTTCGTTCGACTTTCCGGAACGATGAGCGTCGAGGACGCCTTCACGGCGATCCGTCGCTCCGATCCGGATGTGGAAACGCTGGCCGACCTGTATGTCACCGACGGCGGCAGGAAAGGTCGCGAAAAGCTGATCGGCGTCCTGTCGCTCCGTGATCTGGTCCGCGCCAAGCCGAACGCGCGCATTTCGCAGGTGATGGTTCCCGAACCGATCGCTGTGAGTGTGGACACCGACCAGGAAGAAGTCGCGCAGACCATTAGTAAGTACGACTTTTCCGCGATCCCGGTGCTCGACCGCGACGGCTACCTGGTCGGCATCGTGACCGTTGACGACGTGGTTGATGTTCTGGTCGAGGAGCAGACCGAGGACGCTTTGAAGCAGGGCGCCGTTTCGTCGGAAGCAATGAACATGCCCTATTTCTCGGTGCCGATCTGGACCGTCGTCCGTTCGCGCGTCCCGTGGCTCGCGATGCTTTTCGTCGCGTCCATGCTCACCACAGTCGTTCTGGAAGAAAACCAGTCTGAACTGGACCGCGTCCCGGTCCTGTCGCTCTTTTTCACCCTGCTCGTCGGGACCGGAGGGAATGCGGGGGCGCAGACGATTTCCACGGTTATTCGCGGCATGTCGCTCGGCGAGATTCGCGGGCGCGACGCGATGCGGGTGTTATGGCGGGAGTTCGGAACTGGTTTCATGCTCGGCGGGTTGCTTGCCGTGGTCGCGTTCGTCCGCGCCTATCTCATGGAGAAGCGCATCGACTTCGCGCTCGTCGTCGCCCTGACGGTCTGGGCGATCTGCGCCTGGTCGAATGTTATCGCCTCCATGATCCCACTCGCCGCGCAACGCCTGAAGATCGACCCCGCGCTGGTGTCGTCGCCGCTGATTACAACGCTGGTGGACGCGAGCGGTTTGTTCATCTATTTAATGATCGCTAAGGCGCTTCTCGCGGAGTTGCGTTAGCCCTTCCGTCCCTCCCGAGGGGAGGGACGGAAGGACTAACGCCCCGCCACGGCGAACCGTATCTCACGAAAGCGTCGTCTTTCGAGGAGTAATTTTATGGCTAAACGAACACCCCTGATTGCGGGCAACTGGAAAATGAACAAGGGTACTGCCGCCGAAGCGACCGCGCTCATCGGCGAGGTGCTCGGTAAATCCGAGGGCATTTCGGGCGTCGACATCGTCGTCTGCCCGCCATCGACTGTTTTATATACGTTGAAAACTATTCTCGGCGGCAGTGAACGGGTCGCGCTGGGAGCACAGGACGTGTACTGGAAATCGGCGGGCGCGTATACCGGGCAACTGTCCCCCGAAATGCTCGCGGACGCCGGTGTTTCCTACGTGCTGATCGGGCACTCGGAGCGTCGTGGGCGATTCGGTGTCGCGGAACCTGACTTCACGGAAGGCATCTTAAAGCATTTTGGTGAAACGGACGCGTCGGTAAACCGAAAAGCGGTCGCCGCCCTCGCCGCGAACTTGAAACCCGTGATCTGTGTCGGCGAAACGTTATCGGAGCGCGAAGCGGGAAGCACGGACGGCATCATCCAGGCGCAGGTCGAAGGCGCACTCGACGGGGTTTCCGCACTGCAAATGGCACACATCGTCTTCGCCTACGAACCGGTATGGGCTATCGGAACGGGCAAAACCTGTTCGTCTGATGAAGCCGACCGGGTGTGCGGTGTGATCCGTGCCGCGCTATCCGACCTCTACGATACCGAAACTGCCGAATCTGTCCGCATCCTCTACGGCGGCTCGATGAAACCGGACAACGCGGCGGAACTACTGGTCCAACCCAATATCGACGGCGGATTGATCGGCGGCGCGAGCCTCAAAGCCGGAGATTTCACCGCCATCGCCGCCGCCGCCGCCTCGCTCCCATCATAAGAGATTTTAACCACAGAGGACACGAAGGACATAGGGACCGGAGGAGAGAGTTTGGAGTTTGCGATTCGCCGATGTAGTTGGGTCTCTTGGCTAACGAGCAAGGGAAAAACCTCTGAAACTCTCTCCTCCGGTCTCTGTGTCCTTCGTGTCCTCTGTGGTTAAAACAAAAAACACACGGTATACTGCGACGTTGTGTTTAACGCTCCCGCGCTTTCGTCGTGGCGGCGAAAGAAAGGTTTATTACGTCAGTATGCGAGTCAGACAAAAAGAACTACGCCGCACCCGCAAGCGGCTTGAAGAGCGAAAAAAGTTAGCGGCTAAGGGTATCGCCATTACCGGGACCGGTGTTGTCACCGCGCCCGTCGCACAGAAGATCAGCCGACCGGTATCACGCCGCGCATCGGAAACGACGCCTGCGCCGCGCCCGCAAAACGACCGCGGACCGCGCCGCGACGGACCCCGTGACGGCGGACCCCGTGGCGACCGGCGCGAGTATGGCAATGATCGCGGACCGCGCCGCGACGGACCGCGTGATGAGCGACCACGTGATACGCCCGTCGCCGAAGGCTCCGCACCGGTAGAGGGCGGCGCACCTGCGGAAAACACCGCGTCTGTGGAGAGCACCGCGTCCGCCGAAACACCGGTACCGGTGACCGAAGTCGCGGATGCACCGGCAGCGACCACCGAAAGCTAATCGCAGGAACGTGCGCACGGTTCGCACAAGGAGGTGTTGAGATGAACATTGCACCGAGTGGCGGGAATGACCGCCCGCCGACAGTACAGCGCAGCGACGCGGAGATGATTCGCGCGCGCGACGAACGCCGCGTGTTGCTGTTTACGTTGACAACCGGGACAACGGTTGAGGGTGTCGTACGCTGGTACGACGATTACTCGATCTGCATCGCGGACGACAACCGGGACGAAATCACGGTGTACAAGCACGCGATCTTGCACTACAAAACCAAGGCGTAATCGAAACAAAAACAGAGACGGGCGAAGCGGATAACCGCTTCGCCCGTCTCTGTTTTTAAGGTGCCGGGCGGACTCGAACCGCCGGTAAAGGTTTTGCAGACCTGCCCCTTAGCCCCTTGGGTACAGCACCCGAAGTTTTAACCACAGAGACACGGAGGACACAGAGATTGAAGAAGGTTTTCGAGATTTACTCTGACTCCCCCTCCGTTCCCTGTGTCCTCCGTATCTCTGTGGTTAAAATCTGAAAAGGTGCGAAGCGGATTCGAACCGCTGCATAAAGGCTTTGCAGGCCCTTGCCTTACCACTTGGCTACCGCACCAAACCGACACAATAGGCAATATATCACGCGGCGATTTGTCGTCGCAAGAGTAACGCGAAAAACGGCGCCCCGAGCAAGGCAGTGACGACGCCGACTGGGATTTCCGAACCGGGTAGTACGGTGCGTGCGATGAGGTCGGAAACAACGCATAGCGTGGCGCCTACCAGGGCGGACGCGGGAACCAATCCCCGGTGTGGCGGTCCGACCAGAGCACGGGCGACGTGCGGCGCGATCAGACCGACGAAGCCGATGATCCCGGCGACGGAAACAGAGGCGGCGGTCAGTAGCGCGGAAAGTGCCAATGTCCCGGCCTTAAAACGTTCGGTGTCCACGCCCACGGAACGTGCCGTCTCCTCGCCGAACGCGAAGGCATCTAAACCGCGACCCGCAAGCGTGAACAGGGCTATCCCCGCAAACGTGAGAGGAAAAAGGAGCGCGACGTAAGGCCATCTCGCTTCGTTAAACCGCCCCATCAGAAACGACAGGATCTCTTTCTGGTCGTTCTGAGCGATGGTAAGGAGAAGGGTGGTCACGGACCAGAGGAATGATCCGACAACTATCCCCGCCAGCAGGAAACCGGCGGTGTGAACCCGGCCTCCTATACGCGACAGGGTGAACACCAATACCATCGTCAGCAAAGCAGCGACGAACGCGAGTAGCGACCCGCCTAGGCCGTTCCCTGCGCCGGAGACGCCGAGGAGTACGGCGATGCCTGCCCCGACCGACGCCCCGGACGACACCCCGACGGTGTATGGATCGGCGAGCGAATTTTGGGTCAGTCCTTGTAGCACCACCCCGGCAACGGCGAGGGCAGCCCCGACCAGTGCGGCAAGCAACACGCGGGTGAGACGGAGATCGAACAGAATGCCGGAAGTGACGGCATCCGAATCGGTGACAAAACCGGGGGCAAATCGGTGCCCGATGGCATGGAGAATCGCGCCCGGAGCAAGAGGAATCTCACCGAATGCCGCCGCCGTCAGCAGAGAAATAAAAAGCAGTAAAGATAAAGCGAAGAGAGTAGGGGGGAGAGGGAGCCTGCGCGGAGCGGAAAGATCGGTCACAATACGCGTAGTGTACGCCACTTCGAGGCAATTGGGTATAGGGGGCGGTCACAGGGGGCAGGTGAGGGTTTCGAAAGCCGTGCGCTAAAATGTATCGCTCTCGGTGTCCGATCCCTTCCCGCCCCCTATCCCTGCTATCTACTCGCGTGCTTGTGTCACGGTGATGTCGCCGGAAACGGTTCCGATATTGATCCGCGTGGGACTCGTCCCCGCGCCGAGTTTTTCGGCTACCGATACCATGCCCGAGGCGCGGATTACTTTCTCCGTCGCGCCGGACACCCCGCCTTCACTAGCAGGTGCCGGGTAGAGGGTTGCTTCCACATCGCCACCTTTGCTCGAAAGATCCAGTGTCGCGTCCGTGTCGCGGGGGAGGCGGGCT
Source organism: Armatimonadota bacterium (assembly GCA_014379275.1). Classification (GTDB taxonomy): domain Bacteria; phylum Armatimonadota; class Armatimonadia; order Armatimonadales; family Armatimonadaceae; genus JACMIU01. Next base: position 11,588 of record JACMMA010000379.1, read on the forward strand.
TCGATGTCGCCCGAGACGGCGGACAGTTTGATCGTGCTGGATTTCACGGGTGACTTCGGAGCGAACTCCAACGTGCCGCTCACGGTGTCGAACGCCGCTTCGCTGTCGAACGACACCTCGGTCGCGGTGATGTCGCCGGACACCGTGCGGGCGCGTGCCGTCCGTCCGCTCAGGTGCGCCAGAAACAGGTCGCCGGAAACAGTTTCCACGTTGACCGTCGGCACGGTCCCGTCGGACAAACGCACGTCGCCGGACTGTGTGGACGCCCGGAACGTAGCGCCGGAAAGCCGTACCGCCTCGATGTCGCCCGATGCCGTGCCGACCGATACCGAACCCAGGACGCCTTCGACCGCTATATCGCCCGACGCGGTATCTGCGGCGACGTCTCCGGCGATCTCCATCGCCCGGGCGTCGCCGGACTGCGTGGCAAGCACCACGGCGGCGTTCTTGATCGAACGCGCCGACACATCGCCGCTCGGACTCATCAGAGAGATCTTGAACGGTGGTTGCCCGCTGGGGACGAACACCTTCAGATCCAGCGAGGCACGACGGGTTCGCGCCGGGTGCGTCACCGAAACCGTGGGACCGTCCGCGCCGTTCTCCACGGTAAGTTGGATCTGGGACGCGAGATCTTCGGCGGCGGCACGATCCGCCGCCCAAACTTTCAGCACGCCAGCGACCCGCGCTTCCGGCACGTCCGCACCGATAGCCTCGATATTACCGAGCGTGTTCTTCACCCGGAGCGTTCCGCCAGCGGGGACCGCGGCGGTCGCTTCGCGCGGGGCGGCGATTTCCGGTTCGCCTTGCATCGCTTCCAGGTTGATAGAAAGGTCGATGGTCAAATCGCCGATCGAGGTGCGAACCTGCCGCCCGATACGCCGGGCTTGTCGTCGCGCGGTCGCCGCGATACGTCGCGGGTCAATGCCGCGAAGCGCGTCCGCGATAGAGCGTGCTCCGGGGACGTCCTTCAACGCATCGGCGACAGTGTCCCAGGGGGCGTTCTCCCCCTCGCCGGACTTTTCGGCATGGTCTAGCTTCTCCTCGGCGGCGGACAATTGCTCCTGCACCCCGGCGACGCGCTCACGGGCGGCGGCGATTTTGGCGCGGGCGCGCGACAACGTGTCGCTGTCCTTGCTGGGCAAGTCAGACACGGAACCGGGATCATCCTCGTCGTCTATGTCGAACTCGGGAGGCATCGGCGGGATCGGCGGCAGGGTCCCATCCGCGTATTGAGGGGGCATTGGGATAGCGCCCGTCGGGACGGGTGGTGCCGGCGGAGTGTCGACGCGTTTCGTCGAAACGTCCACGGCGGATAGCAGCTCCGATGCTTGCTCGGCGGTAATCGTGCCGTCTTGCAGCATCTTGAGTATCAGCAGGTTTTCTTCTTTAGCCATTGTTTTTGTTCTCCAAACGGTTGTGGTTCATATTTTCTTCGTTGCACTTAGGAATGTATCCGCGAGTGCGATCAAATCCAGCGTAGCCATTTCCCGACGCCATAAAGGGCGGATGCCGAAGAGGTGACCACGACAAGCATCAAGGTAAGAAGGCGTGGCAGCAAAGCGTCGGCCGACAACAGGCCATTTTTGCGGCGTGGCGCGGCGGTGTACCAGGGGTCTTGCTCGACGAACTCGACGATCACGAGATCGTCTTGTTCGATCACCCGCGCTTTGTGGCGGGCAAGGAATCGTCCCCGCGTAGCACGGGAAACGTCGGGTGAGGGATGGTGGGATGATTTTTGCACGGAAGACAATTCCTTTCTTCTACATACTGCGCAATGCTTCGGCGGCTTGTGCGGGTGTCAGTCGCCCTTCCTCAACGTCGCGTAGGAGTCGCTTGCGCGAATCGTCGCGAGGAGGGTGGGGCGTCGGCAGAACAGGTTCGCGCGCAAGAGATGCCGGTTCCGGGTCCAGCACGGTCTCCAGGGCGGAAACGGCGGCATCGAGACGAGCACGGACCGTTGGGTAAGAAACACCAAGCTCCCGCTCCACGTCGCGGATAACCCCCCGGCACAGAACGAACGTTTCAATGAATCGCTGATGTTCGACGGGAAGCGTTGCCAGAGGTGCGGACGAAAACGTGCCCTGCAACCGGGCATCGCAGTTAGAGCAGGATAATTCGCTAACTCGTAAGGACGAGTCGCACATCGGGCATTGTGTTATTTGACGGGGCATGTTACAAACTTGCTTCCGAAAATACTTTACCAATGATATTCAATTTTGACAATACGAAAATTAAAAATGTTTATAAAATGCTGGACACAAATTGATATACCTGTTCGGTCATGTTGTGATGGGGGCGGAGCTTGCGGCGGCGTGGTTGAGTCTCTTTCCGTTTTCGCCCGTGTTCGGAAACGAAACCGGGACGAATCCTAGTATACTGAAATCGGCGGACCCCGCCAAAACAACAAAGGAAATTAACCGCCATGTTCCACACCGACGAATCTAAACCGAACTTATTCAAATCAGGAGCCGTGATTGCCTCATTCCTTGCCCTCGGAACTGTCGCCGCCATGACCGCATACTCCTTGGTCGGAAACAATTTCCCTGCGAACGCCGCTCCTCAGGAAGAGAAAAAAACTATGATTGGGAAAACCGCCCCGGACTTTACATTGCCCGACCAGAACGACAAGCCGGTTAAACTTTCGGCGCAAAAAGGCAAGTGGGTCGTCCTCGCTTTCTATCCCGCGGACATGACGGGCGGTTGCACGATGCAAAACCGATCGTACACGGAGCATGCCGCCGAATTCACCCCGAAAAATGCCGTCATCTACACCATCTCCACGCAAGATACGAAAAGCAAACGCGAGTTTTGCACCCGTGATGGGTTGAAGCATACTCTTCTTTCGGATGTCGGCGGTGCGGTCGCGAAGCAGTACGACGCGCTGATGGACAACACGACCTACTCCAACCGATGGACCTATTATGTCGCCCCGGACGGAACAATCGCTTACGTGGACAAAGCTGTTAAAGTCGGTACCGCGGCACAGGATTCGCTTTCTCGCCTGGACACACTGGCGAAGGGGACGAAGTAAACCGTGCGAACCACGCTACATTTCGTAATCGCATGCGTGGCGGCGGTCGGTGCTCTGGCACCGATTGCCGCGACCGCCGCCGTGCCAACCGTAGACGCCACGGGTTTGAAAAAACAGGTCGCGGCGCGCAAGGGTAAGGTAGTGGTCGTCAATATGTGGGCGACGTGGTGCGGTCCCTGCGTGAAAGAGTATCCCGCGCTAGTCAAATTCGGAAAGACGAACGCCAACCGTGGTGTCGAACTTGTCACGGTGTCGTTCGACACGCCCAAGCGCGACGACGCTAAAGTTTCCGCGTTTTTGAAAAAGAACGGGCAGACGAAAGGCGCTTATATTAACAGGGACGGTCTGAATCCGGACGGCTACCCGCAGACGTTCGAACCGAAGTTGCCCGCGGACGCAGATTTTCCGCTACCGCGTACCTACATCTTCGATCGAAAAGGGAAGCTGGTGAAGGTTTTGACTAGTGAGCAGACAGTCGTAAGTCTGCAAAAAGCAGGGGCTGCGTACCTGTAAGCCGGATGATGGACTCCCCCGCCCATAGCGGGGGAGCCAGAATCAAAGCGCCTCGCCGATCGGCGACGGGGTATTCTCTGGATCCTCTGGTATGGCGGTGGATTCGGAGTCCGGCGATTCTTCCTCGACTGCCTTCTCCGCGTCCGGCACGAACGTATACCCGTCGGGTGGGTCGACGCGCCCGTATACCGCCACCGTTGCGCCCACACGCACCGCCCACGCCGAGTCCCCGTAGCTCCAGTGCCACCATTCGTCGCGGCAGTTGGAGAAGCCGGCTCCGGCGAGCGCGTTTATAATAATCATCCGGTTGTGCTTCGCTTCCGGACCGATTTTGCCCGACCAGGTGTACGCCGCCTCCCACCCTTTCGTCGGCGAAGTAACATCGGCGGTGAATCCATCCGGTTGAATCAGCGCGACATCCACTGCCGCCCCGGTCGTGTGACCCGGCGGGGCAGGATAATCCGGCGCGGCGAAGTATTTATTGGTGATCCGCCGGAGTGCCGACGCGGGCAGATGCGGCTTTTCCTCGGCGAGTTTGCGATAGTTTTTCCAGTACATTTCCGCCTGCATGTCCAGAGTCCGCAAGGCAGAACCGGAACGAAAACGATATCCGGTCGGCAGCGAATCCTGTGCCCGGTTGAGCATTGCGGCGACGGTCCGGCGGAGGTATGGTAAGCAACCAGGCGCGAATTCGATGCCTGGGCAGGCCGTACGCAAATCAACCAGCGGTTCACCTATTTCGTAGATCGGGATGCGGTTGAGTCGGGCAAACGGTTCGGGGGAACCAACGAGGGCGATTTTGGGCATGTTCGGTTTGAGTAGACAGTATACCGGTTCAGCAGCACCGTGAACAATCCCTGCAACCAAACAGGGGTGATAAGGGACGAACTAAACGTATGCGAATTTCGATCCGACGACAGATTGAACCTACCCTGCGACCGAAAAACTGCTTGAACTGCGGTGTCGCAGTCGCGCCGGAGAACGTCTTCTGCGGGCGGTGTGGGCAGGAGAACGAAGCCACCCCGGTCTCGTTCGCCGCGCTCGTGCGCGAGGGATGGGAAGAGTTCATCAAGGTAGATAAAAAGCTGCTCACTACCTTGGGCGCGCTTCTGTTTCGCCCCGGCTATCTGACCGGAGAATACGTGCGCGGGCGGCGTGTCGCGTATATCTCGCCCTTCAAAATGTACATTGTTGTCAGTGCGCTGTTCTTTCTGGTCTTCGGACTGCTTCTACCGTTCGACCGTCTGAACACGATGACCGAGGAGGTGGACAAAGCGGCACAAAAAATCACGGCGGGGGAAAAGACCAAGAAGTCAACGGAGACTCAGATCTTCTCGAACGGGGTGATCGTCGGACGAACCAGTGCCGATTCGAAGGAAAGCTTCCCGGAAGCCTGGAAAAGTTTCCGCAGTGCACCGATCCGGTTCGCTGGGAATAAAATTGCGTGGAGCCAACTTCCGCCGACGGTGAGCGAGTACCGGGATGGCGAAAGCGAAAAATCGGCGAAAAATCGAGACGCACCGTTCCAACACTTTCTTAAGGAGCGATTGATTCGATTCCGCAACGATCCGGCAGAAACGGCGAAAACGCTGTTCTCCAACGGAATGCCTTTCCTGTTACTGGTCCATCTGCCCCTCTTCGCCGCGTTCATGCGGATGGTCTACCTCCGGCAACGTCGGCTGTATGTCGAACACCTGATTTTTCTTCTGCA
>JACMMA010000380.1 GCA_014379275.1 Armatimonadota bacterium
GACCTGCGCGGCTACGAGGGGATGGGATGGTTCCGGCGCGAGTTCGTGCTACCGCGCGACATGCCGGGCGATCTCGAACTATATTTCGGCGCGGTCAATTATCGGGCGACGGTGTATCTGAACGGCGAACGTCTCGGCGAGAACCGTGATGGTTTTCTGCCGTTCACGCTCCCCGTGCCACCGGAGCGGTTGCTACCCGGTCGTCGGAACGTTCTCGTGGTGATCGCCGACAACACCCGCCGCGCTGGAGACGTGCCGGGGCAGGAGCGCGGCTGGCGACCGTTCGGCGGGATTTTGCGGGAGGTGACCCTGCGGGAACCGTCGCCGTCCTGGCTGATACCCCGCGACATGCCGCGCGTCGCCGTCGAGGACGGCTCCCTGACCATAAACGGCACGCCGACACTACTTCTCGGCTTCAACCGGCACGAGGACAGTCCGCGCACCGATGCCGCGACGGACACGGCTACCGCGCGGCAGGACCTTCTGCGCATGAAAAATGCCGGGGCGAATTTCGTGCGCCTGTGCCATTACCCGCACGACCCCACGACGCTCGACCTGTGCGACGAGATCGGGCTGTGGGTGATGGCTGAGATCCCGCTGTACTGGTGGAAGGGGAACGCGGACGGTGAGGCAGTCTATGCCCAAACGCTCGAAACCGCGAAGCGACAACTCCGCGCGATGATTGAGCGGGACCGGCATCATCCGTCGATCATCGCCTGGTGTGTCAGCAACGAAACCGAGGAAAGCCGTCCCGAGGTGGTGACCGGCAACGACGAACTGGTACGTTACGCTAAGTCGCTCGACCCGTCGCGCCTCGCCGTGCATGTGTCGAACCGCTGGACGGAGCACCCCCATTTCGACGCGGACGATGTGATCTGTGTGAACGGTTACCCGTACATGAGCGGTCGTGGGTGGGGCGACGGAACCGCGCCCGACGCGGCGGGGAGCGGCGACTGGTGGCGCGACCGTCTGCGCGAACTGCACGCCCGTTATCCCGACAAGCCGATCCTCGTCTCCGAGTTCGGGCACGTGGGTTTCGCCGGAGTCGCCGAGGGCAGTGCGGGCGAAACGGCGCAGGCGGGCATCCTGCAAGCGCAGTTGCGCGGCATTCTTTCCGCCGGACCGTTCGTGTGCGGGGCGGCAGTCTGGTGCTGGGCGGACCACGCCTGGGCGGAGGACGACTGGTTTTGCCACGTTCATACCAGCCCGTTCGGGGTCGTCACGCGCGACCGTCGCGCCAAAGCCGCCCTCGCCGTTCTGGAAAGTGCCTTCCGCCGCGCCGAGTCTTCGCCGTCGCTTTTCCTACGCCGCCCGAACTTGAACGACCTGCCGCCGCTCGACCTGCCCGACGGCTATACGCTCCGCGCCGCGACCGACACCGACGCGGACGCGATGGCGGAAATGCTGGCGGGGGCGTTTCCCGAAATGACCTGGACGGTGGGTAACGTCCGCGACTGGCTCCTGAATGACGATTCCGTGAAGACAACTTTCGTGATTGATCGGGAGGGTGTACCCGTCGCGACGGCGTCCGCGCGAATCGTGCCGGACGCCTATCCCGGTTCCGGGTATGTTCACTGGGTCGGGACCGCACCGGGGCACCGGGGGAAGCGGCTCGGCTTGCTGGTGTCGCTCGCCACGCTGTACGAGTTCGTGCGCCTCGGTTGTGCGGACGCGGTGCTGGAAACCGACGATTTCCGCGTCCCCGCCATTAAAGTCTATCTCACGCTCGGGTTCCGCCCGGAATACCATCACGCCACGCACGCGCCGCGCTGGGCGGCACTCGCCCCCGCGCTCAAGGAATATCTATGAAAATCATACGCTACCAGGACCACAATGGCGTGACCGGCTACGCGGCGCAAAAAGGTGACGCGGCATATGGCATCACCGGCGACCTGTTCGGAAGCTTTACAGTCTCCGAAACGCCCGCCGCTGTCGCCAAACTGCTTGCCCCGGTGGGTGCCCCGCCCGCAATCATGGGCATTGGCTTGAACTACCGGGAGCACGCGGCGGAAAGCGGGGCGAAGGTGCCGGAGTATCCGATCCTGTTTTTCAAGTCGCCCGGTGCCGTGCAAAACCCCGGCGACCCGATCCGCTTGCCGACGCATCTGGTCAGTGATTCCGTAGATTACGAGTGCGAATTAGCCGTCGTGATCGGCAAGTCGTGCCGCGACGCGACGCCGGAGAATGCGCTCGATTATGTGTTCGGGTATACCTGCGCGAACGACGTGTCGGCGCGGGACTGGCAGATGCAATACGGGGGCAGTCAGTGGAGTCGGGGGAAAACGTTCGATACGTTCTGCCCCCTCGGTCCAGTCTTAGTCACCGCCGACGAGATTCCCGATCCGAACGCGCTCGCCATCCGCACGATCCTGAACGGTGAAACGGTGCAAAGTCATACCACGGC
>JACMMA010000381.1 GCA_014379275.1 Armatimonadota bacterium
GTTTTTGCCGCACGGACTGTCTCGCAAACCCTCGTGTGGCGTGACTCGGCGACCCTTTTCTCGAACGCACTCGCGGTGAACCCGCGCAGTGCCCTTTCGCACAGCAACTATGGCCTGACGCTGGCTGACCGGAAAGATTTCAATGGGGCATTGCGGCACGCTCTGCTCGCTGCCGAGAGCGCGCCGGGGCGGTTCGATCTTCTTAACAACCTGGGGATCGCGTACGCGGAAAAAGGCGACTTGCCGGCCGCGACCGCCACATTCAGGGAGGCGGTTCGGGTCAATCCGGAAGACGTCCAGTCTCATTATCATCTCGGCGTCGCGCTCATGGACGCCGGGAATCTGACCGATGCTGCGGCGGCGTTTCGCGAAACGACGCGTTTAAAACCCGACCTCGCCGATGCGTGGTACAGGCTCGGGATGACGCTCGGCAAAACGGGACCCGCTGACGAAGCCATAAACGCTCTGGCAAAGACACTCGAATTGCGCCCCGCCGATAACGAAGCCCGCTATGTTCGCGCCGTGCTTCTCGGCAACGAAAAGCGCAACGAAGAAGCGGAGGCCGAATTCGCGGAGGTGACGAGGCGTGTTCCGAACTATGCGGAAGCATGGTATGCCCTCGGCAGGATTCGAGATCGCCTGGGAAAAACGGCGGAAGCGCGGGTCGCGTTCGCGCAATGCGTTCGACTTGATCCCTCGAACAACAGGGCTAAGGCAGATTTGGAGCGGATGAAAGGCAAGTAGCCGGACGGTAAAGCGCCCTACCTTGTTGTGACGAAAGCAGGATGTTAGTCGGTTAAGCAAGAAGATATGTTTGCGGAGTCTCATATCACGTTGCGAGGAAAGTGAGTCGCTGGCAACATGCCGCACGAAGAAAGACAAACCATGAACAAAACGTCGGTACACTTTCCACTTTTCCATGCTATTTTTTCTCTCGGCACCGTCGTTGCTTCGTTTCTCCTGTTCCTCCTCGCTTTTTTCGGCACCCCCCGAACGGTCCGCGCACAAACACCGGAACCGGTAGTGACTGAAAAGCAGCCTCCGGCAACGCAGAGTACTGTAACAGAAGATGACCAGAAAAGCACCGGAACACTCGCACACGAATACGCGACGGTGAACGGTGTCAAGCTACACTATGTCACGCAGGGAACGGGGCCGGTCCTTTTGCTGCTACATGGCTTTCCGGAGTTCTGGTACATGTGGAGGAATCAGATCGCGGAGTTCGCGAAGACGCATCGCGTGATTGCGCCCGACATGCGCGGCTACAACCTGTCCGACAAACCGAAGAAGGTCAGCGACTATGCAATGCCCGTGCTGGTCGCGGACATAAAGGCATTTATCGGTGCGGTAGCCCCGGACAGCAAAGTGACGCTGGTCGGTCACGACTGGGGAGGCGCGGTCGTCTGGGCATACGCGGCGTACTACCCGGAAACCCTCGACAAAGTTGTCATTATCAGTGCGCCTCACCCGACGTTATTTCTGCGCGAACTCCGCGCCAATCCGTTTCAGCTACAGGCGAGTTCGATGATGTTTATGGTACAGGATAGCCGCGCCGAAACGATGCTCCGCAAAAACGACTACGCCCTGCTTTCCAAATATTTTTTCGAAAGCTGTTCGAAACCGGCTACCTATACGAGCGACGACCACAAAGCATACCGCGACGCGTGGGAGCAGCCGGGCGCACTCACCGGTGCCCTGAACTATTTCCGGGCGGCGGAAATCAACGCCCCGGCCCCACCGAAAGCACAGATTGTACGTCCCGTTGTTAACCTGCCGATGGTTACGGTCCCCACCCTGATTCTCTGGGGCGACCGCGACCCCGGCCTGATGATCGGCAATCTGACCGGATTGGAAAAACTCGTCACGAAGCTTACAATCAGACGGTTCCCAAGCGGCGGGCACTGGCTCGTTCATGACGAGCCGGAAGCGGTCAATCGCGCAATCCGGGATTTTATTACGCCTGCGCCCTAACGCCCCCTTTTGACAATATACGCGGCGAAATCCTGGAGTCGACGTTGTGCCTGGACATCCACTGCCATATCCTCGATGATCCGTGACGCCTCCTCGTACAACTGATGGGCGAGTCGGCGACAATCGTCCAGCGCCCCGGTGTCCTCCAGAATCGCGACCGCGACCGCACGCTCTGCCGGGTCCGCCGTCCGCGCCCGCAAGATATCGATCAGCCGCTGGCGATCGGGGACACTGGCACGACCCAATGCCATCAAAATCTGCAAGGTGATCTTGCCCTGACCGATGTCCTCTGCGACCTCTTTGCCCCAGTGCGCGTCCGTCGGTTTTACATTTAGAACGTCGTCAATCAGCTGGAAGGCGAGTCCGATCTGCTCCCCAAACGCGGCGAGTTTGGCGATCTCGGACTCGGAGGCGTCGGCGACCAGTCCGCCGATCTTCATCGGCAAACGGTAGGTGTACGAGGTGGAACGATGGACTACCTGTTGTAGATACTCCTCGGGGGGGTGATCCATGGTCGCCTTCCAGGCCCAAGTCAGATCAACCGTCGTCCCGAGACCGGTCACGAAGTGTTCCCAGGCAAGTTCCTCCATCAAGCGGGCTGTCACCCGCTCGCCGAGGAGATCGCGGTCGCGCCAGACGATATCAAATCCGGTGTTGAGCCATCCCGAGCCTGCCGCGCCCGCGATCAGGACGCCGACCATACGATGGGCAGTCTGATCCCCACGACGAAACGGGGAATCGTCCACGATGTCGTCCAGAATAAGTGAGCTTGAATGGATAACTTCCGCCAGTGCGACCTGACACGGGCGGAGGGACGGGTCACCGCCGTAGGCTTCGAGGCACCAACAGACGAGGTAGGGACGTAGCATCTTTCCGCTACGTTGCAGGTAAGAGCGGAACGGTGCAACCAGGTTGTCATCGAGGAAAGCGGGATCGCTCCCCTGCTCCGCAATACCCCACGTCCGCGCCCGGACGTTGGGATTGGCGTAATCCGCAAGCAGGGACAGAATGGACTCACGAATAAAGGGCAACCAGCGCAAATAATGGTCCGCGAGGTCTGTCCCCATGTCTCTGGTGAAATCCGTGCTGAAATCGTTACGCATCCTCGTCCTCCCCTTTATCGTCTGCCGCCGGTAAAAAAGAGAACGCCATCAGACCGACACCGAACCGGGTGAAAACGTCGCCGAGTGTTTGAGAGAGTGACGCGATTGCTTCCTCCGCGAGGTCGCGATGTGCGGCGGCAAGTCCGGCGAAACGGGCAGCGGTGTCGCGGGTGATTGTTGCCGTGCCGCCGGGTTCGTCCAGATCCCCCACTTCCGAATCCGGTCCGGCAAAGAAATAGCTTGGTTCGAGTGGCACCGGGTGCGCAATGGTTGACTCCTTGACCCGTAGCCGTTCCTCCCACTCGACTGTCAACTGGTAGGCAATCCCGGTATGTACGGCGGCGGTTCGCAGTGCCGCCGCTTCCGGCACATCCCCGCCGCAAACGGCGATCAGGCAGTCTACAGAAAGAACGAAGGTAAGGGGGGTGACATATTGCGCGAGGTACAACACGTAGGCGTTCTCATCCAGGAAGCACCGCCGCTGTTCCCAGTGCGCTAACTGCTCGGCGGTCCCGGCGGCACGTCGCATCAATGCCTGCCCGAACCGGTATGTCAGCCAGGCGCGGTGATTCCTATCCAGTGTGTCCGCGTGGCGGCTGACCAGTGTTGGCGCGAACTGCGCCGCATTATATGCCGCAGTCGCCATGACCGACAAAGGATTGGCGTCCTCGCACGGCGCGGCTTCGCCCAGCGAATGTCCGTTGCGGAAACCCTGTAACACCAGCGTCGAAAGGTAGAGCGTCTCCAGTGCCGCCAGGATCGCGCTGTGCTCGGCAGGGTCCCGCCCGGTCGCGGCGATCAGGGCAGCGGCTAGTACAGGGCGCAATCTTTCCGGGCGGGCGTCGAAACATCGGTAGAACGGGTCATGAAAACCGACACGGAGTGCTTCCCGATCCCAAACGAACCGACTTTCCCCCGAAACCGTGCGTAGCCATTCGTCGCTGCAACGGCGCGGCACCCACTGCTCGACGCATCGCCCGGCTAGGGCACGTAAATCCTCGAATGGATCTTTCTCACTGCTCATCTTCCGCGGTCCTTTCAATACGCGGCACGTGACCGCAGGTAAAGATCCCCTGCGACCGCCGCCGCAAGAAACAGCGTGGCGTAAATGACATAAAAATGTGACGCTAGCGGTCGGTTTTTTGACGCCATATATTGCTCGATAAACCACGCCGACAGCGCGGTATTCGCCGCAAAAATCCAGTAGAAGGGCGGCAACGCGTCCGACAACAACGCCACCGTCCCCACCACGGCGGTCGCAAGATTAAGGAGGTGCAGTGTGACCCGCGCCACCGGCTCCCCGAAGCGCACCGGGATGGTATTCACACCCGCGAGACGATCGCCCGGCATGTCCCGGATGTCCCACATCAATTCGACGAAAAAGGCGATCAGAAACAGAATGACCATCGGGATCAGAGCCCGCCCGTCGAATGGCTGATCGGCGAAGATGTACATCCCCAAAATCAGGGCGACTGACCAGTGGAACGAAGCGTAAATGTTTTTGACGATCAGCAAGGATTTGAAGCGGAGCTCGCCGGTCCCATGCCGCGTTCGGATCGGGATGGCATACCCGTAAAGGGCTGCCAGTGCGTTCAGCAAGGTTCCGAAGAGCACGACTTTCCACCCCGCACTCACCGCGATCCCGAAAGAGACGAGGAAACAGATCAGACTCAACGCGCGGGCTATCGGCGTTAGCGGGCGCACACTGCGTTCCCGGTCGGGAGCATTCAGGGCGTCCTCCCTTCCGTCCGTGAGCGCATTGACGAGCGAAGTTCCCACCGTGTGCAACGCGATCATCAGGTAATACGAGGGCGGTAGCGGGAACCGAAAATAGATCTGCCAGAAGGCAGCCAGGAATACCGTCAACAAGGCGATGTGCATCTTGCTGCGGAAGATTCGCCAGACAATGCGCTCCCGGTTACTCATGACGTTTCTCCCGGGGGACATGCTCGTCCGGACCCGCCACGCGCTCCGGCGGAAACAGCGGATCAGGAAGCGGACTCAGTGCACGCTCCCAATACTCCGCGGAAATAAAGTACTCCGTGAAATGTTCCATGCGCGTCAGCATTTCGGGGGTGAAGGCGGGAGATGCTTGATGCAGGGCGGTCAGCCCTTCATCGACGCATGACTTTACTTTCGCCGCACACTTCTCGACTGCGCCTGTCGCCCTTAGAATCGTGATCATCCCGGCGATCGCGCCGGGGTCGGAGGAAGGATTCGCTACCCATTCGATCAATGCCGCCCTTTGAACAGGGTCCGCTTGGGCTTGCGCCAGCGACATAATGTATGTCGGCTTACAGGTAACAAGGTCGGTACCCACAGACCGACCCTGCCCTTTCTCGCTGCTACGGGAAAGGTCCTCTAAGTCGTCGCGTAACTGGTAGGCGACTGCCAACCGATGGATCCAGGTGCCTAGTGCCTCAGTCTGTGATACGGAAGCCCCCGCGAGTTCTGCGGCGGACTCGATACCCGTCTTGAACAGTCGCCCTGTCTTTAATTCGGCGATCTGGAGACATTGAGCCGGATCCGGAAGGTGCTGTCCTTCGCCGGAAACATCCTGGAACTGGCCTGCGTTTGTGTACAGATCCTGCCAGTTGAATCGCCGCGCGACCGGCAGGAGACGGTCACAGGCGAATGGCGCGCAGAGAAGCGCGTCCAGAGCCAGCGACTGAACGACTTTGCCCTGAATCCAGCCTGCGATGGCACCACGCCGTTCGATGTCGGTGCGAAAAACGCCGTCCGCTTGCGCCGCA
>JACMMA010000382.1 GCA_014379275.1 Armatimonadota bacterium
CCGCGAGTGCGGAGCGTATTTCGTCCGACGCTTCGCCGAACCGCTTCGCCCCGACACGAAGGATCATATCCCGTGCTCCTTCGACTCTACCTTCGGTTCGACCCTCGGTTCGACCCTGTTCTAAACCGACCGCACGCCCCTCGGTCAGACCTTTTTCTTTCAAATAGTCGTACAACGGAAAATCTTCTAACTTCAACACGGATTCCACCGCTCCTTTTAGCAACGATTCCGCGATGCGCGGCGAGTGCCGCGCACTCATCAAGAGCTAAGCCGCCGTCCACAAGCGGCGTAGGTCCTCTTCGTCCGCCGACTCACTCCGGAACCGCTTCCCCACACGCTCCACGATCCGTGGCAACTCTGCGTCGGGTAACGAACCCAGCGGCGTGAGCGGCACTACCGATAAACCGCCCTCTAATAACTCCTCCGCCGGGATCTCGTAGATGCGTATGACGTCGTAATGGAACGCATGAATGAGCATCCCGTTTGGCAGTCGTCGCTCCAGACGGCCCGTGATCGCCGGACTGTTTGTCCCTTTCGTCGACAGGACCGCGACCGACCGGAACAGCAACTTGTGCTTCATTTCCGCGAAAACACTGTATTCCAGCAGCCGGTTCGGGAGAGACTTGACCTTGTGACCGTTTTCCAACTCCGCATGATGCCCGTAGGCATTGCGCCCCGTGCCGATCTTGTACAACCGGTCAGCGGCAAGACTCATCCCGGAAACGTCGCTCTCCAATTCCACAATCGATGTGCTCGGAGGCAAGTCGAACAGCGTCAGCCAGTCTTTCGGGTTATCGCCGATGAGATTTTTCAGCGACACATCGAACGGTTTCCCGCCCTGTTTTTTGGCTTCCGGCATCGCCCATTCCACCACGCGTGGGTAATTTCAGACTGTCGGAATTGCGGTATAATAAGGCATGTTTTCTTCCAATTACGCCGCACCCGGCACCCATAAACTGACTCCCCCCGCCGTCGAAGAACTGACGCAGTCGAAAGGTCGCACCCTCCTCGCCGGGTTGCGCCGCGAGGAGAAGAAGATCGCGTCGCCGAGCGATGCTTTTTATGACGCTTTGATGGCGTTGACCACCGCCGACGAGAAACTCAAGGTCGAGTTGTTCCGGTTCGTGGACGCGCTCCCCGCGCTCAAATCCGACGAGTCTATTTCGCGACATCTGGAAGAGTATCTTCTCCAACCGGGGGTTACTCTGCCGCCCGGTTTCGATTCGCTTCTCAAAGCCGCCGGAGCCGTGCCGCTTTCGCGCAAAGCCGTCGCGCTTTCGGCGAAGATCGGTGCGGAAGGCATGGCGAAACGGTTCATCGCCGGGCGGAATGCGAAAGAGGCGACCGGCGCGGTGGAGCGGTTGCGCCGTCAGCACCTGACGTTCACGCTGGATCTGCTCGGCGAGGCGGTGACATCGGAGGCGGAAGCGGTCGCGTACCAGAAGAAGTACACCGACCTGCTCACCGAGTTGCCGGAGACCGCGAAGCGGTGGGGCGACGACCCGCAGACCGACGAAACCCCGTGGGGCGCGATCCCGAAGGTGAACGTTTCGGTGAAACTTTCCTCGCTGTATGCCCGCTTCGACCCGATGGCTGCGGAAGCCACGGCGGAGGCGGTCAAGGAACGGTTGCGCCCGATCCTGCGACTCGCGCGGACGAAAGGGGCGTTCGTCAACTTCGACATGGAGCAACACGACTTCTCGAAGGTCACGGACCGCATCTTCCGCGAAGTATTCACCGAGTCCGAGTTCGCGGACTGGGCGGATGTCGGCATCGTCGCGCAAGCGTACCTGCAGGACGCCGAATCGGATCTGCGCGACTTAGCCCAATGGGTGCGGCGCGACCGGCGCGGTGTTCCGGTGACGGTGCGTCTGGTCAAGGGCGCGTACTGGGACTACGAGACGATCATGTCGGCGCAACGCGGTCATCCGGTCCCCGTCTGGCAGACGAAAGCCGAAACCGACGCCTGTTTCGAGCGTTGTACCGACTTCCTTCTGCAAAACTGGCAGGTACTCCGCCCGGCGATCGCGACCCATAACGTCCGCTCCGCCGCGAAAGCGCAGGCACTCGCCGAATCCTACGGTCTCGCGCCGCGCACGGCGGAGTTCCAGGTATTGTTCGGGATGGGCGAGTCCATCGGGCGCGCCCTCGCCGCTCAGGGGGAACGCGTCCGCGTGTATGTCCCGTTCGGCGAACTGCTCCCCGGCATGGCGTACCTGGTGCGTC
Organism: Armatimonadota bacterium; assembly: GCA_014379275.1. Lineage (GTDB taxonomy): Bacteria > Armatimonadota > Armatimonadia > Armatimonadales > Armatimonadaceae > JACMIU01. The sequence continues at coordinate 2,227 of JACMMA010000382.1, forward strand.
GCCTGCTGGAAAATACGTCGAACGATTCGTTCGTGCGCAAGGTGGACGAGGAGATGGATGTCGCGGGATTGCTGGCGGACCCGGTTGGCGCGGACACGGTTGCCCCCTCCCCCGCTCCGCAGGAGAGGGGAGACGGAGAAGGTGTCAGCGGAAGCGTCACTATTGTCGGTACTTCCGGCTCCCCTCTCCTGCGGAGCGGGGGAGGGGCTGGGGGTGGGGGCAACTCCGACTCCCCCTTCCACAACGAACCCGAAACCGATTTCGCCGAAGAATCGAACCAACGCTTGATGCAGAACGCGCTGGCGTCGGTTCGCGCGAAGTTGGGTACGGATCTTGTTCCCGTTGTCATCGGCGGGAAGCGCGAAGAATCTGCCGAAATCGTCGAGCGGTTCGACCCGTCGGAGAATAGCCGGGTGGCGTCGCGGACGTACTACGCGACCGTCGAGCAAGCCGTTCGCGCGGTGGCGTCGGCGGGGCGGGCGTTCGCCGGGTGGCGGGACACGCCGGTGACCGAGCGTGCCGACCTGCTCCGGCGCACCGCGACCGAACTGCAGCGGCGTCGCTTCGAGATTTGCGCGACCATGTGCTTCGAGGTCGGCAAACCGTGGCGCGAGGCGGACGCCGATGTTGCGGAGGCGATTGACTTTTGCCGGTTTTATGCCGCCGAAATGGAGCGGATTGGGGCACCGCGCCGCCGCAACATCCCCGGCGAGTGGAACGAGTATTTCTACGACGCGCGCGGTCCCGCCGTGATCATCGCCCCGTGGAACTTCCCGCTGGCGATTTTGGCCGGGATGGCGACCGCCGCGCTGGTCGCCGGGAACCCGGTCATTTTGAAGCCCGCCGAGCAATCGTCGCGGGTCGGCTACTTTTTGCAGGAGGCGTTGGAAGCCGCGGGCGTCCCGGCGGGCGTGTCGAATTTTCTGCCCGGCGACGGCGAGGTGATCGGCCCCGTACTGGTGAACGACCCGCGCACGGCAGTGATCGCGTTTACCGGGAGCAAAGCGGTGGGGCTTTCGATCATCGAGAACGCCGCTCACGTGCGCCCCGGTCAGCGCGAGATCAAGCGCGTGATCGCGGAACTGGGCGGTAAGAACGCGATCATCGTGGACGAGGACGCGGACTTAGACGAAGCGGTGCTCGGTGCGCTCCAATCGGCGACCGGGTTCGGCGGGCAGAAATGCTCGGCGTGCTCGCGGGTGCTCGTGATCGGGTCGGCATATGAACCGTTCTGCCACCGGCTCGCGGAGGCGGTTCGCACGATCAAGATCGGACCCGCCGAAGACCCGTCCACGACGCTCGGTCCGGTCGTGGACGACGCGAGCCGCGAACGCGTCGAGAAGTACCGCGTTATTGGGCAGAGCGAAGGGCGACTGCTTGCCGAACAGCCGGTGCCCGAAAATCTGATCGGGCGCGGCAACTACGTCCCGGCACTCGTCTTCGCCGATTGTCCCGCCGAGGGTCGTTTATGCCAGGAGGAGATTTTCGGTCCGGTGCTCGCCGTGCTCCGCGTGAAGAACATGGACGAGGCATTGAGTATCGCCGACAACACGCTCTACGCACTGACGGGCGGCTTGTACTCGCGTTCGCCGAAAAACATCGCGCGGGCGCGGCGTGAGTTCCGCGTCGGCAATCTGTACATCAACCGCCGCATCACTGGTGCGCTGGTAGACCGGCAACCATTCGGCGGGGCGCGGATGTCGGGCATCGGGTCGAAAGCGGGCGGACCGGATTATGTGCAGCAGTTCCTTTCCCCGCGCACGATCACGGAAAGCGTGCTTCGACGCGGGTTTGCCCCGGCGGCGGAAGGCGGGGAGTAGGTTTCTCTCCCCGCCTCAAAAGAACCGCAATGCCGTGTCTGATCCCGGCGCGATCCCCGCATTTGTCATTGCCTGAATCGCATTCTCCAGCGCGTCGCGCTCCGCGTCGAGGTGGTCCGCGTCCAACTCCGCGCCGCCCTTGGTGACGGGGTGCCCGCCGAGAACGCTCCGCAGGTAGGATAGCGCGATTGCCATCCGGTCGAAAACGGCGACCGGGTCGGGCGCATGGGGCAGGTCGTATTCCAGGATCAGTCCCGGCACACGTTCTCCCTCAACGGCGCGTTCGGGCAGGAAGTAGGGCGGCGTGCCTGAGGACAGGACGCGGAATCGGGAAGTGGCACTTGTGCCCGCGCCGCTCGCCGTCACCGCGTTCCCGCCGTGCCAGTGGAAAAGATCCATATTCCCCCACGTCAAGCCCAGGCTGTACAATGCCCGCCAAACGTCGCGCGACGCGAACGATCCCGAGACCGGTACCAGACGCAGTTCGCTCTGCCCGCCGAGTTTGCGCAGGAGTGTGCGGATCGTCACGGCGTGCCGTGCGGCGTCGGCGGGGTCTTGCAAGGCGGTCACGGTCATCCCCGCGTCGATGCCGATCCGCCCCACTTCCGCGAGGAAACGGCGCAGATCGGCGACCGCGTCTCGCTCGCTACCGATCGAGATAAGGTCCGGAAGCGACCAGGTTAATGTCACCGCACGGACACGGGCAGTGTCGGGCGTTGTGTCGAGCGGCAACGTCCGCTCGTTATCGCCGCCGACGCGCGACGGAATATGCGCCGTGACGCGCGGGAAGTCGAGCGCGGCACGGACCGGGTGTGCGAAATAGGGCGATAGGTCGGCGGCGGTACGCGCGGCGGTCGGTGTCAGGCGGATGGAGAAATCGGCACTTGTGGAGGTTTCCCCGCCGGCTTCGTTGCGGGAAGTCGCGATGGGGAGCAGTAGATGCCGTGCGTCGGCGAGCGGGGCAGTGCCCAGAGCGCGGGCGACACGTTTGTTGGCGGGGGACAGGCCGCCCCATTCGTCGGCAGAAAAGTAATCGCCGGCGTGGCGGTGAAAAAGCGGCTCGTTCACAGCGATATTCTATCGTGATATCGGGGGACGGTTACGCGGTTCGAGCGGTCGCCGCG
>JACMMA010000383.1 GCA_014379275.1 Armatimonadota bacterium
CCTCGCCGCCCTGAGCGACGACGCCCACGCGGAATATCTCGCGTTCGATAACCGTCTGCGCGCCGAATCGCATCCCGACGACCCGCCGCGGACACTGGAAGCGCACCTCGCCCGACAGCGTAGCATCCCTACGTTCCTCGAAATCCACCACTGGGAAATACGAGACACCGCGATAGCCAGTAATCTCATTGTCGGTTTCGCCTCGTTACAAATCGCCCACCAGGAGGAAAACCGGCACATCGCCTCGTTCGACATCGACGTACTGCCGGAGCGGCGGCATGAAGGGATCGCCTCCCGACTTCTCCACCCACTCGCGGTCGCGGCATCGGAAAAAGGACGCACACTCCTGATGTCGCACACTCACGACCGTACCCCGGCGGGAGAAACCTTTCTGCGCAGTATCGGAGCCGAGCCGGGTCTGCATTCACACACCAACCAGCTCGTGCTGCCCGAGATCGATCCCGCGTTCTTGAAAGGGTACCGTGAAGAAGGCGAGAAGCGCGGCAACGGCGATTTCGAACTGATCCGTTGCCAGAGTCCGATCCCGGAAGAACTGCTCGTATCCGCCGTCGAACTGGGCAACATGGTGGCGCGAGATATTCCCCGTGGCGACCTGACCATGGAGCAGGAGCAGTATACCCCGGAGCAGATCCGGGAGATGGACCGCATGGGCATGGCGTCCGGCGCGACGATGCTGGCATTGATCGCGAAAGAGCGGAGTAGCGGCACCTTTGTCGGCATGACGACGATGACCTGGCGGAGCCACACGCCGTATGTCGCCGAACAGGGTATCACCGGCGTCCTCCCGGAGTATCGCGGGCGCGGTCTGGCACGCACCCTGAAAGCTGTGATGCTCGAACAGTTGATGGAAAGCTACCCCCAGGTACGATTCGTCCGCACGGATAACGCCGACTCCAACGCGGCGATGCTGGCGATCAACAACGCACTCGGTTTCCGCCCGTACCGCTCCGAGATTCACTGGCAGGTTCCGACCGAACGCGTCCTCACTTATTTTGCCGGATAGCGCATTTTCGCCCCTCTCGTCGCTCCCTCCCCCCCGCCCCCTCTCTCATTCCGATGAGAGGGGGCGGGGGGGAGGGAGCGACGAGAGGAATACCCGAAAAAACTAAATGGTTTCTCGCCAGCATGCGGGTACAAACAAAGGAAGCCGGTTCCGACACGGGGAATACTACGAACTCACACCAAAAAATGTGGGAGGAACGTGTTTGTTACCAAGACCCGCCGATTACTACGTCGCTAAATTGCGCCAGTTGCACGACCGCATGCAGACCGACCTGCTCCACCATCTGCGTGTGCAAGAGGATTCCGCTTCCGAAAACGACCTCGCCGGAGTCGCCGACGTGCGTGGCGGCGACACGATCTATGCCATCGACGCGCACAGCGAGGAGATCCTGTTCGACTTTTGCGAAACGTGGAGCCGCGAAGCCGGGCCGTTCGTGCTGATTTCTGAGGGCATCGAGGACGCCGGATGGCGCGCGTTCCCGGACGGCGCGAGCGTGGAGGACGGGATGTTTCTCATGATCGTGGACCCGATCGACGGCACGCGCAACATCATGTACAACAAACGTTCCGCGTGGATTCTGTCTGGGATCGCGCCGAACAACGGTCCGGGCACCACACTCGCCGATATCGAGGCGGCGGTGATGACCGAACTACCGACCACGCGCCACCTGCTCGCGGACCAACTCTGGGCGACCAGAGGCGGCGGGGCGTTCCGCGAATCGCGCAACGTCTTCACCGACGAGCGCAAACCGCTCCCGCTCCGCCCGTCGAAATCGCCGGCACTCGCGCACGGCTTCGCCTCGGTCGCGAAGTTCTTCCCGCCCGCGAAAGCCGAGATCGCCGCCTTCGAGGGCAAACTGTTCGACGCCGTCTTAGAC
>JACMMA010000384.1 GCA_014379275.1 Armatimonadota bacterium
CGCGAGACCCGATTCAACGACGTGTTCGCGGACCCGGAAGGGCGCGTTTTTTGCGGAACCATGCCCGCGCCCGACCGACCGGGACGCCTGTACCGTCTCGATACCGACGGGAATTTGACCATCGTGCTGGAAGGGATCGGCTGTTCTAACGGCATGGGCTTCACGCCGGACGGCAGACAGATGTACTACACGGATTCGGCGGCGAAGACGATCACCCGGTTTGCCTATGACCGAGCGACGGGCAAGCTTTCAGACGGCGCCGTTTTTATCACGGTCCCCAGGTCTCCCGGCGAAGGCAGTCCCGACGGCATGACGGTGGACGCCGACGGGAACCTCTGGTCGGCGCGATGGGGCGGCGGGTGTCTGGTGCGCTATTCCGGCGAAACCGGCGAGGAGATAGACCGGATCGCAATCCCGCGCGTCAACGAAGTATCGTCCGTGAGTTTCGGCGGTCCCGATTACACCCAGATGTATGTGACCACGGCGAGCGGGCACAAGAAGGGCGCGGGCAAGGAAGACGCCGGGGCATTATTCCGCGTCACGGTACCGGGAGTGCGCGGGGTACCCGAATTCGTTTCGCGGGTGCGGACGCGATAAAAGACGGGCTTACCGTGCCGCGCCGCAGGACGCACGGATCGTGAGTTGTGTCGGCAGGAGGACGTGACGCGGGGGACCGTCTGCGCCCTCGATGCGGTCCAGTAAGATACGCGCCGCGTGCTCGCCGAGCGCACGCATCGGGAGGGTGACGGTAGAAAGGGGTGGGTGCATGTATTCCGCCGTAGAAGCTCCCCCAAATCCCATTAACGCAATCTCTTCCGGCACCTTTTTCTCCGCATCATGCAGGGCGCGGAGTACACCCATCGCGGTGCTGTCGGTCGCGGCGAGGATTGCGGTAACGCCCTTCCCGGCTTTGTCGGCTAACAGTTCCCGACCGGCTTCCAGGCCTTCGAGCGAGCGTTCGTTACGCGGGCGCAACGCTTCCCATGGTATCGGTTCCAGTCGCGCCTCTTTCATCACGGACTGGTAACCCTGTAGGCGCTCCCGCTGCGCGGTGTTCATGCGGTGCGGCGCGTAAACATAGGCGACTCGTTTGTGTCCGAGGCGGAGCAAGTGACGGGTCGCAGTGCGGGCGGCAGAAAAGTTGTCGGCGGCGACGTAGTCGGCGTCCAACCCCGGTACGAAGCGGTCCACGAACACGAACGGTATCTTCTCTTCTTCGAGAGCGCGGTAATGTTCGACCGCGGATTTATTATCCGGCGACTCCGGATCGTCGTCGCTCGGGGCGATCAGAAACCCGTCCACACGCTTCTGTTTCAGCGCTTCGATCTGTGTTTCTTCCTGTCGCAGTTCAGACGGGGCATAATCGAGAAGCAGATGGTAGTCGTGCTCCGCGAGTACCGACTGTGCGCCGGCCAGTACCTCGCTCCAGAAGGCGGACGAAGTGTAGCCGACAACTGCGCCGATGGTGAACGATTTGCCGGAACGCAGTCCGCGCGCAAGGTGGTTCTTGCGATAGCCTAGATCCGACGCGATGGAAAGGATCCGTTCGCGGGTCTCGCGCCGGATGCGGGGGTCGTTGTTGATAGCGAGGCTGACCGTGGAAACATCCACGCCCGCTTGCCGCGCCACGTCTTTCATCGTTGTCGCCATCGTCGGTTTGCCGGAATTCTATTTCAAAGGTTTGGATAAACGGAAAGTGCCTGTACCCTCGCTTGTATCGTACCCGTTTCGACTTATATTCATTGTGAAAAAGGCATTCTCCTTCCGCCATATGAAAATCAATTGAATAGGAGTTATGTAGCCTCCCTGTTTTTGTGGGCGGCGTCGCCAAGTTGTGCCGGATCGCCTCTCGAACGCGGGGAGAGTTACGATTTGAATCACAAACGCGAAACCAACCGGTGACACGACGCAGGCGTGAACATCAGTCCCGAGCCCCTCGGATCACCGGCAGACTTCCCATTTCCGCGTCTACTGGTAAACTGTAGGGCATGGTATTTCCGTTCCTTCCGTGGCTCAGGCTAAGTAGTGCCGCCGTTCTCTTTCTGCTTGCCACTTACCTCGTGCCCCGCACGGTACAGGCAAGCCAGCAGTCGGTGATGTCGTCGGCATGGCGCGCGGAAGGGGGATCGCTTCGGGTGACCCCTCAGGACGGCGGCACCTTCCGCCTGGAAACATCCACGGGTGGCGTCGGATGGGGGAACTGTTATATCGAGGTCGCGGCGGATATGGAAAAAACGCCGATCCTTGCAGTCTCCATTTCCGGTATTTCTCCAGGGGCACGCTGGTCGCTGACCGTAAACGATCCCGACGTCCACAGCCTCCTCTCGCAGTCCGAGGGGGTGGGTCGACTTGAATTCGACCTGCGGGAAAAGTTAGGCAGGGGAGGGAAGCATGTCTTCCGTGTTTACCTGACCGTCCACAACGCCGGTCAATACATCAAGGTCGGCGGCATTTCGTTCGAAACACCCCCTACCCCGCCCTCCGCTGAGAACGCCGTCGCGGTGGACGGTTGGGACCAGCGCACGAACGGTGCCACGGTTGAAGCGACGCGTAATGGCGGACTAACGCTTACCAATGGCACCACGGGCGACAACACAGACAACTGGGGCGGTTTGTTGACCCACCTCACGCCGGATCACGCCCGCCCGTTCCTGGAAGTGGACCTGCGACGCCTGTCGCCGGGCGCACGCTGGCGAGTCGAGGCGGGGGTGCGGGCGAGCGGACCCGAGCAGCGCAACACCGGTCCCGTGGTTCTGCCCTATGAACCGCCGGGTGATGGCGGTAAGATGACGGTTCATCTTGTCCTCCTGGGGTCCAGTGCGACGGCAGAAGTAGGGACTGTCCGTCTCGTAGCCGCGCCCACGGCATCAGCCGGTCTCCTGCGGCGCCTCCGGCAAACGCCTTCCGCCGCCACTACGCCGACTGGGGGGACCACCTTCAGCACCGGCGGTTTCCGCGTTTCGTGGGATGAACGCATCGGCGCGCTGCGCATTTCTTCGGGAAGAAGCGGCGGCGAAAGCGATAACTCTGCCGCGCTCCTCACACGCCTGTATGAAGCGGACGGTGTGGATATGGTTCCGGTCGAGATTCCGAGCGCCGGGAAGAAGAGCGGTTCCCTGTTGCTACGAAGTCGCACTGCAGATGGGGGTGTGCTTTACGAAGCCCGGATAAACGCATTTCCCGACGCCCCCGGACTCCTTCACTGGCGCGTGACGGCGACCGCAACACGGGAAGGGCAACGACCTGCCCCCGCCGGACACGAAGTCGGATACCAGCCGTCCGCTTCCGGCGCGGTTCTACGCCCCTTAGCGACGCAGAACCTTATCGCCACCGCCCTAGTGCAGGCGGAAGCACCGGGTGTCGCCTCCCTGTTTTATGTTCAGGACCTGACCGCGCTTAATCCGCTTTTCGAGCGAAGCAAGGCGTCACCGCGCTTTCTCGCCGCCTGTGGATTGCGCACCTTCGGCTTTATCGCCCCCGTCTCCACGGATATGGAACTGCCTGTGGACACCCCGCTCGTTGTTTCGAGTGCTTACCTTTATCTGACGCCCGCCGCGACCCTCGACGGCAACAATGCCGAGGAACGCGGCGTCGCCCGTGCGTTCGCCCTTCTCAAGGGACTCGCCACGGTCTACGAAAAGTTTCCCGCTCCCCCCCAAACGGATTGGCGCGACTGGCCCGCGCTCGCGGAAAAGGCACTGAAAGAGTTTCGGAGACCCGGCGTGTTTCTCGCCTACAATGGGCAGGACTACCTTCAATCGTACCTCGGGCAGGCGGGAAACAGCCCCCTCATCTCGGCTCCGCAGGATGTGCTCGCGCCCTTACTTCGTTATAAACAGACGCTGGCTACCGGTGCTTCCGTCGGCGAGGCGAGCGAGACACTGCGCCGTGTGGACGATAGCCTGGCGAGCTTTTATTCCCCGACACGCAAGACCGTCCGCTCCGCCGCGCTCCCCGGCGACCATGTCTGGTACGATCCCGCCCACCATGCCAACCTCGCGCGAGCCGCCCTGCTGGGGGATGCGGCGGCCCGCGATGTTTGCCTTCGTTCGGTGGATGCCCTGATCGCTCTTGCCCGGCTGACCGGCTATACGTTCCGCGGAGAAGGGTTGTTCACGGATGAAAACCAGGCTGCCGGTCCGTATCTGCTTTTCCTGACCCAGTGTTATGAAATGACCGACGAAGCGCGTTTTCTGGAAGAGGCGAAACGCGCCGCGGATCACCTAGTGGTTTGGACACCCGCGGCCACGCGGGAGACCTTCTGGACGGCGATGACCTGCGAGGGGCTGGCACGCCTTTACGAAGCCACAAAGGATCGCCGCTACCTGCGCCTTTCGTTCCTTCCTCTGGCGGACCTGATGCGAAATGTCTGGCTGTGGGAGTGTGATTTCGGTCACGCCGGGGCGTATACGACTTTCTGGGGGATGAATGCCGACGCGAGTGGACTGGACTACACCGCCCCGATGGAGCAGCACCAATCCTGGTGCTCACTGCGCGAGTATTACCAGCGCACGCGAGCCGATCTTCCTCCTCCCGCACGCCTTCTGGTCTCGGAGTTCCTGCGTTGCGTTCCCGAAACCATCTGGTTCACGTACCCAGCTCATCTGCCGCCCGCATCCCTTTACCCGATGGATCGGAAAACGTTCTGGCAAACCACGAACGCCTACGACGCCTATATCCCCGTCGAGGACCTCAACGACGGGTGGCGGAAAAACGGGTACGTGGGTCAGGAGTTGTACGGTGCGGGTGCCGCGTTTCAGATCGCATCGCTTACCTGCACCCCGGTCCCGCAAGCCGGTATTCTCGTATACTGCGAATACCCGCTACTGGAAACGCCCCGATGGGACGCTCGAAAAGGAGAACTCGTGCTGCGGGTCGGCGGCGTCGGCTCCCACTCCGCTAAGCTGGAAATAAGCTCGCTACCGGGAAGTGATGGACCGAAAGGTTGGTTCGTCGCCGGTGCTAAAACGCCGGGGGGTGTTGTTTCGCCTCCCACCCCCGGGGTCAACAAACCGC
>JACMMA010000385.1 GCA_014379275.1 Armatimonadota bacterium
GAACGCGGTCAAGTCCTGCGGCTGCGGCTCGTCGTTCAGCACCGGCGAAGAAGGCGCGGACGGCCTGGATACCGGCGCGGGCGGCGGCTGCGGTTCCTGCGGCTCTCACTAGAGTAGTCGGGTAGTTTGATGGCAAGCGGCGCGGATAAGGAAACCTGTCCGCGCCGCTTTTTTGTGTGGGCGCTTCGCCCGGCGAGCGGTAGCTATGCGGTAGAGTCTACTTCGACGCGGCGATCATCTCGTCGAGCACCGCCGAACGCGGGCGCGGCTCCCAGCCGTGATTGTCGGTCGCCGAGTACTCGACGCGGGCGGTTATCTTCGGTGACGCCGTTTTCAGAAAATCGTCGAACCTGTGGACGCCGCCGTTGAGGAAGTACTCGTCGCGCTCCCCGACCCAGATATGTAGCTTGCCGTCCAGCTTCGGGGCGAGCGTTTTCCAGTTTTTCTCGCAGTAGCGGCGCAAGTCGTACTGTTTCCCGGCGTTGTCCGCCGCGGCGCGATTGATCTTCCCACTCACCGGGTCCCAGAACGGCACCGGTCGCCCCGACGCATCCGGCGAACCGTAGACCGCGTTCCACGCGCCCCACTGCCCGCCGCTCGTCACATAGGAGCCACCCCTGCCGCGCACGTTCTCCAGAGCGCACTCCTCGCGCACCGTCCATCGCGTCGCCCCGGTGCGCGCGTCGCGGGCGGAGACACGCTCCGAACCGTCTGGCGCGGTGTACGCGTTCGCGTCGCGGTACAGGTCGATATTCTGGTACGCCGAAAAGTCGAGCGGGTCCGGGTACCCCGACCAGCACCCGCCGAACGTGTCCGGGTAGTACACCTGTAGCGCGAGCGACACCCAGCCGCCCGTGGAGCCGCCGGTCGTGAACCGACGCGCCGCCGCGCCGCCGCAACGGAATCGCTTCTCGATCGCCGGGAGAAGTTCGCGCACCGTCGCCTCGCCGTAGGGACCGGCGACCGCGCTGTCGGTGGAGTACGAATCGCCGAACGGTCCGTCGCCGTCCAGCGTCACCTGCACGATGCCGGGATGCGGCCGCACACGCGACGCCGCCGTGTAGCGCGTGTTAAAGCCGCCGACGCGGACGCAGAGCGGATACGGCTTCGCCGACGCGAGGGAGAATTCCGGCGGCAGGACCACACCCGCCCGCAGAAAGATCGGTCGTTTGTAAAACTTAGACAACGGTTCGGAGCGGATTTTGACCCACTTCACGGCGGCGGTCTCGGCGGGCGGGGCTTCCTCCGGTTCTACCTCGGAAAGGGTGAGCGCGACCGGCTTATCGGACGGCAGCGTGACGGTCCGCGGTTCGGAGTAAAGATTGCCGGGCGCGTCCGGGCTTTGGAAGTCGGGGTTGTGCGCGAACACGGCTTGCACCCGGTAGGTCCCCGGCACGAAGCCTTCGCCGGGGTTGTCGTGGAAGAAGTTGAACGAGCGCACGGTCTTTTTCGCGGTGTCCATCCGCACGACACTCGCCGCCCCGGGGAATGTCGCGTCCATCCCGAACGCGGCACCGTCACGCGCTTCTTCCACGTCGCCGAGGCGGCTTCGCAGGTCGCCCCCGACATCGCCCCCGGCGTCGAGCACGATCATCAACCGACCGGCGGTATTCGGAGGTAACTTTCCCGCCGCCACCGAGACCGCGAACCGGGGCGGTGCCATCGGCTCGGTTCCGATAGCGGTCTGCGCCTTTGCGGATGCGGCACGGGCGGCGGGCCGGGCGCAACCGACGTGCCCAAGGCCCGGCGCAAACAGGAGCAATGCGAAAAGCAGGCTGGACCTACCGATTGGTGTCGTGGATTTCATGATGGCAAAGGCAGACCTTATAGGGGCGAAAGCCCTGTTGGCGACTGGCGACCGAAACGAGGCGGTACGTCGGCTCGATTCCGCCCGTTGCGGAATCGAGCCGGGAGCATTTCGCGGGTGATAGATAGGGATCGACGTTTGTCAGCGCTGGCTCACCCCGCCTTCTCGAACGACACCGTCTTGATCTGCGTATAAAACTCCTTCGCCGCCTGTCCCTGTTCGCGCGACCATGACGACGAACCTTTCATGCCGCCGAACGGTGCTTGCGGTTCCACACCCGCCGTTTCGCCGTTCACGCGCACCAGCCCGGCGTCCATCTCGCGGGCAAAGCGCAGGGCGTTGCCGAGATTCGCCGTGAACAAGGAGGCCGACAGCCCATAGGCGACGCCGTTCGCGACTGACAACGCGGCGTCGAAATCCCGCACACGCAGGATCGTCAGTACCGGACCGAATACCTCCTCCTGCGCAATGGGGGAATCGGGCGAAACGCCGGTTATCACCGTCGGCAGGACGTAGTGC
>JACMMA010000386.1 GCA_014379275.1 Armatimonadota bacterium
AGCCGTGCGAGAGATTTGTAGGGTTTGCCGCCGTTCTTCATCTCAAGAGACGCTCGCAACCGCCTACCTACCTGCCTGGCAGTCTCACCCGGTCGGACGGAAGGCACAACAAGACCGGAGGACAGAGCTCCCCCGCCGTTGTCAGGGACCGAGACACGGTTCAGGGCAACCGATACGTCCGGGGTGTTTGACGCATCGAACTGACCGGTTACTGACGATGTGCAAATAGCCATCGTGAGTGCCGTGACCGCAATTTTGACGAAACTCCGGTTTCTTCCAGGGCGGCATCCTGCCTTTCGCTCTACTCTCAAGTGACCGATCAGCGAGCGGCGGAAGCGATCCCCGCTTCGCTCGTCTGCCGAGGACAAACCTTGCGCCGTTGCATACGTGGCGTACCTCGATTTCACGTCCGCCTATATCGGAACTACCCGCCCCTGCCGTATCAGTTCGGTCAGGTACACCGCTTCTTTATCGGGTTCGTGGAACGTCGTCCAGTCCCCGATTACGTTGCCCTCGCTGTAATAATGACGTAGTGTTTCGGGGGTGCCGACTAGATTGTCGAAGCCGCAGATACAGACTCGCTCGTACTCGCGAAGTAGGTGCGCGATAACCAGCGTGCCGGTGAGCGGGGCGTTCCGGAAGTGATACGCTTCAATCAGGTCAGTGAAGATACGTCGCGGTATGATATCGATCGGGGTCCCGGGGTGTTGCAAGCGAAGTTGTGGCAACAGCGCCTCGCCCGCACTATACGTGGCCTCCTGTTCTCCTTGCAACCGAAGAATGATTTTCTCGAACGGTCCGGGACGCCGTTCGACTTCGTCGGTCTCGTTCCGCGCCCACCAATCGGTCTTTGAGCCGACGTGTCCCTCGTACCCTGCGGTGACAAAGTTGTTGAAGCGGATGACAATCGGGAAAGCATCTATCGTGTTGCCTAAACCGTCTCGGGTAAGCAGACTACGAGCGTTTCCGACCAGGACAATTCGGGAAGGCATGGCGTCGGGCATAAAGCTATGATTTCACTTCCAAGATGCGGCGCATCGCTTCTAACACGAGAACCGCCTGCGCCGTCCACAGCAGAGTACGGATCCAATTGGTTCGCACCAGAGCAACACAATCCTCTGCATCGAAGCCGTTTCCCAGTTTGGTGTGGAGCGGCACGGACACGAAAAACGTCGACGCCCAGGTACCGACCACGAACGCCGCCCCGAGCAGCCAGAACCAGCGCGGAACCGCCTGAAAATTCGGCGGCGACCATGCAAGAGTACAGGCCGTACCAAGCTGTATCACCATCGGTAGCAATACCACGAGGCTCATTTGTTGCGAGTGCAGTCGGTGGTAAGTCGCCCAACCAGACGCGCCGACTTTATCGAACAGGAAGTAGTGTACCAGTTGCACCGTCCAGATGACGCCCGCCATGTAAAGAGACGTGGCGATGTTGGCGAGAAAGGCATATCGTAGCAAGATTTGCATGACAAGTGCTACGCTTCCGGGGCGGTCACCGGTCCCGGCGCATTGAGCGTCAGCCGTCCCATGATCGTGCCATAGGTTTCCGGCTCACGGCGCAAGAGTAACGGAAACAGGCGTCGCCACCGATCCATCGTATCCGGATCGAGTTCGGCGGAAACGATCTCCTCATTGTCGCGGGATCCTTGCGCCAGGATCTCACCGTCCGGCGCGGCGATGACACTGGAGCCATAGAAGGTGATCTTTTCCTCGGTACCGACTCGGTTGGCCGCCGCGACGAAAACGCCGTTGGCGATGGCATGGGAACGGAGTATCGTCGTCCACGCGCCTTGCGAGTCGAAGCCCGGCTCGCTGGGTTCGGAGCCGATCGCCGTGGGGTACACGATCAGTTCCGCCCCTTTAAGCGCGAAGATACGTGCCAGTTCCGGGAACCACTGATCATAACAGGTCGGCATGGCGAGGTTGACATCCGGCACCGCGAAAACGGGGTAGTCGGAGTTACCCGGTCCGAAATACTCGGTCTCGTAATAGCCGATGTCGGCGGGGATGTGCTGTTTACGACATGCCGCCCCCAGGTTCCCCGCAGGGTCGAATAAAACGGCGGTGTCGAAACGCGCCCCTTTTTGTTTGCGGAATCCCAACCCACCGCGCTCGTAGAGAGAGCCGACTATGAAAACACTATTATCCCGTGCAAGCTCGGCGAACAATTTGCACGAATCACCGGTCGGTATACTTTCGGGACGCGGTTCGTTTTCGTGCCAGTCGGCGAGCGGTCTCAGAGCGAAATACGGCGACACAGAAAACTCGGGCAGAACAACGATGCGCGCACCGGCTTTCGCAGCATCGCCGACCATGGCGCGATACTTTTTCGCCATCGCGTCCGACGCGGGGTCATGGGCGACTTGTAGGAGAGACAATCGGAACGGATTCATGCCTGTAGTCTTGGTCGCGTGGGACCGATATTCCTGCTACGGAGGCGCGGTTGACGGCGTCGGAACCGTGACGAAGGCGTCTAAGCGTGCCAGTGTTTCTTTCTGATCATCGCCGAGCGAGGCGGGGATTTGTTGCCGCAACTTTTGTAGCGCGGCTCGATTCCCCGGTACTATCCGGTCGGTATACAGAGAACGCACCTCCGCGCGGCGCGCATCCACGTTACCGCCTAAGGTCGCGATTTCTGTGAACTGATACTGCGGCGTGGTGCGGGAATAGTCTTCCACGATTTCGCGGGCTTTTACGAACATCTCGTACGCTTCGCCCGCCTCGCCACGTTTCAGCGCGTCCTCGCCGAGTGCCGCATACGCGAACGCCGGGAGCGTATCTACGAGTTCCGGTATAGCGCGAATCTTCCCCGCCGGACCTTCGGCGATTTTTGTCATGTCAAGATAGGTGAAAATTGCCCCCGCCGCGTCGCCCGCCTTTTCCTGCGTCTCGGCGAGTGCCTTGCGGGTTTGTAAGTTATTAGGATCGGCATCGGCGGCGCGCTTATACTGGTCCACCGCCTTCTCCCAACTTCCCTCCCGCTCCAGGGCACGGGCAAACTGATAGAATCGTTTTCCACTCGGGGACAGATAGGCGGCGGTATTGTAGTCTCCCGCGAGGGCATATATCTGCGGGTCCGAGGGCTGTACACGCTCCGCCGCCTCTTTGGCGAGCGGGGCGACATTCCCTGGGCTGGTTCGCGACAGGACGACGAGCGCGTCTCTTTCGGCCTGCCCTGCTCGCACGAAAAGCGTCAAGACTAGGGTTACAGCCAGAAAGACCGCTGTGCCACCCCGCGCGAGAGCGGTTTGTTCGACTGGTTTCTGAGGTGCGGTCTCAGACGCCCCGACGAGCATTCCCAGTACGCAGAAGAAGGGAACGCCGCATGCCAGAAGCATCCATTCCGAGTCGAATATGTTCCTCCCGAGTGCCGCGATGACTCCCCCGAAAAGGGCAGACAACAGAACGGGGGTCGCGGTTTTTGTCGCCTCTTTTTGCGACAAGCCCACGGTTAGCACCCCGCCGATGCCAACAAGAAGTAATATCAACGCCGGGAGACCGGATTCGCTGGCGACCTGCAAGTACGAAGAGTGTGCCTGCCCGGTCCATCCGACCCGAGCATAGCGGGAATATGTGTAGGGATAGGTGCCGGGTCCCGCGCCGAAAACGGGGTTGTCTGCCGCCATGGCGAGACTCCCGCGCCACGTCTCCTTACGAAACTCTCCGGAGTGATCGTCTGTAGCCGCCGCCCCGTTCGTGGGCAGGCTGGCGGCTACCTTGCTATTTGCGCTTTGCCGGACGCGACCGAGCATCGGGGCGCCGAAAACGACTCCCGCCAGGGCGAGCACCGCGACCGCCACACCGACCCGTTTCCAGGGCAGCGAAGTTTTGCGGACCAGAGCGAGAAATAGCGCGACGACTAGTCCGGAGAATGTCAAACCAAGCCCCGCCCGCGAACCAGTGATCATGAGCAAGGAGAAAAGCAATCCGGTCCCGGTCGCAGCCAGGACCACCGCGAGCAGACCTTCCGCCGAAAGAAGCATTGCAACCGCGACCGGGATCGTTAGAGCACAGAATCCGGCGGCGAAGTTGGGCGAAAAGAACGTCGCGGATTCGCGTTGTGCGATTCGCTCCGCGCCGGGAATCGTGCCGAAAGAAAGGACGCCGATCACGGCGCAAAACACGCCGCCGATAAGCAGGGCGATTGCCATTCGTGACAGGTTCGCCTTATCTTCGCTGGCGAATCGCGCGGTGAGCGCGAGAACGACCGCGAAGACCAGCCAGTTGAGTGCTTCGGGAAGCATGGCGAAAACGTACACCGGGGACGTGAAAAAGCGGGAGTGAACGAATGCGGAGATAGCCACCCACAATGCCGCCCCATAAATGCCGTAACGCGCCACTATCGCCGCGACGGTAGGTGCCGGTTTGTGCGCCGCGCCCAGCGTGGCGGTGAGCAATGCCGCGACCAGTACCAGTGCCCGGACGACGCCGGACATGCTGTCTCCCCCCCACGCCGCCAGCGCATAGTCGGGTCCGACGGGGGTTCCTCCCAATAGCGGGGCCAGTGTCAGCACCGCCAGGAAAACGTAAAAGCCGAGTTTAGCGAATCGCCCGCCGCCGATCCCGGCTGAATCGTCGGAATAAGCGGGGTGGTTTGTTCGGGCAGTTCTCACGGGCGAGGGTTCCCTCCCAGAAGCGGGTTGATCAAACGGCGACGACCGATGCGTACCACGGCACGCAGGAAAATACCGGGATAAATGAACGGCTTCAAGAGCGGCGGCACACGCCCTTCGAAGAACATTCGGTGCTTGCGGTAGAACTTCCACATCGAGCGTGAGTGTTCCCAGATCATGCGGTCGGCGACACGGTCGGACGATTTGCCGATGGCATGTGTCACCACGGTTTCCGGAAAATAAACGACGCGACTTCCCGCCTCATGCGCCCGCAAGCAGATGTCCATGTCCTCACAGTACATGAAAAAAGTTTCGTCGTCCAGCACGCCGATCTTGTTCAACAGGTCTTTGCGTAGTAGCATCGCGCAGCCGGAAAGCCAGTCCACGTCGCGCACACTGTTGTGGTCGAAATCTTGCATCAGATAGTCGGACGCGGGGCGGTTACCGGGGACAAGTTTGCCGAGGTAGACATTCCTGAACATCCCCGCGGCGAACGTAGGCCAGCGACGGCAGGAATATTGTATCGAGCCGTCGGGGTTAATTACTTTAGGACCGATAACGCCCGCATCGACGTGGGCGTCGGCGAAATCGACGAGGGTATCAAGACCGCCCGGCTCCACCGTCGCGTCCGAGTTTAGCAGCAGGACGTAATCCGTTTCGAGGCGTCCCAGAACCATGTTGTTGCCGCCAGAAAAACCAAGGTTCGCGCCGGTGCGAATCAGGGTCACTTCCGGGAAATCCGCCTCTACCAATTCCGGGGAGCCGTCGCGCGAGTCATTATCGGCGACCACGACCGCGACCGTGCCGGGGCGAGCGGACGCCTCCCGCAAACTTTGCAGACAGCTAAACAGATCGTCTTTCGCGTTCCAACTCACGACACAAACTGTCAGGCGTGGTTTCACCGCCCCATTTCCCAAGAGATTGTCCCCATCGTCCCGTACGCGTCCAGGCGTCGAGCGTAATAAAAATAGTCAACAGCAGTAGCAATGGCATCGCCGTCTTTCCCGCGTAATGTTTGCCCAAAAAGCGAAGCATTGCCCGCCGCGACTCCCACACTGCCGCCCGCCTCACACGCTTCGTCGTCCCCCCGTAGCCGTGTTTCGCCGCCGTATCCGGGGTGTAGTATATCCGGTATCCGGCGGCGTATGCCCGCAAGCACCAATCCGCATCGTTGAAGTAAAGCGGAAACCGCTCATCCATCGCGCCGACGGTTTGCCAGGCCTCGCGCCGAATCAAAAAGCACGATGCCATCGGTTGCGGCGCCTCACCGGGTACGCCGTAATCGAACGTCGGCATCCGCCACGACGCCCAGGTACGACTACTTTTCCATACGCGCGAAAGGAGCAAAAACTCTCCCAGAAGCGCGACCGGTGACGGAAAGCCCCGCACCGACGCCTGGACTTTTCCGTCCTCGTGCACCAGTTTCGGCGCGACGGCGGCGGCGTCCGGCTTCGAGTCGAGGAACGAGATCAGGGTGTCGAGCGTTCCCGCCTGTACCTGCGCATCCGGGTTGAGAAGAAGTAACACGTCGCCGGTCGCGGCATCGGCACACTGATTCACACCGCGGGCATACAACTCGTTCGCAGGGTTGGCGATCAGGCGTACTTCGGGGAACGATTCGCGCACCATTTCCGCCGCGCCGTCGTCGGACGCGTTGTCCACGACGATGACTTCCTGTGAACCGCGTGAGAATCGGTGCCGGTGTAATGCTCCGAGTGATTCGCGCAGGTCGTCTTTGGTATTCCAGTGGACAAGCAAAACGGAAAGCAGGGTCGGCATCAGTCCGCCTGGATCGTGAAATCGCGGCGGCGTAACATCGAGAACGATAATCGCTTCACGTGTCCGTCACAATAGAGCGCGTTGAAGCCGCCGGTGTGGTCATCGCTCCAATGCCCGTCGATGTTTCCGGGGCGTTCGGTGTCGCCGCTGTCCTGTCCGTTCTGACACTCGCTCGCATTGTTGTTGTGCTCCCAGACAATCAACGTACTCGCGGGGTCGCGGATCTCGGCGTCGGGGCGTGCCTGGGGCGACGTTTCGTTCAGTCCCAAATTGCTCGCGAAGAAGGAATCCCACGCATTCAGAACGTACCGCCCTTCGGCGTCTTTGGTTTCCCCGGAGAGCGGCGGGCGGACTCGGCGCGAAGGACAAAGGCGGACCGCGTCGTTCTTGATGTACGGTTCCAGAAGGTAAGGGGTGCCGGTGGGGTCACTAGATGCGGGAAGCCACTGCGGGAAGGGGGGAACGAGTTCGCCGCCGGGTTGCAGAGCAGGCGAGATGCAATGATCGGCGTAGTCTGTGGCATACATGATGCAGTTATATTTCGGCACGTACGTGTCGTCGGCGTCCTG
>JACMMA010000056.1 GCA_014379275.1 Armatimonadota bacterium
GCTGGTGACGACGCTTGAGGCGAAGCGGCTCGCGGCAGACCGCAACACAAGTGAGGCGCTAGATGCCGCCGTGCGCGGCAAAATGTAAAGGAAACTATGAACCCGGAAGACCTTCCCGATTATCTGAAAATACTCGGCAAACAGATCGGCAATCGCGTGAACGCGACGTTCGGCGAGAGCGACAAGACGAAGAAAAACGGCGACCGTGACGCGCAACAAAACAGCGACTCGGGGGGTCGTATTCGCATGAACGCGAATGGCTACAGTGAGTTCGAACCCGACTGGGAAGAGCTGGACAAACGCGCCGACCAGATCGTCGGCGGATATTCGATGGTGATGGCGGCGGGTAACGTCCTGCCGCTTCCCTTCGACGCGATGATGGTGACCGCGACATTCGCCAAAATGACCACGGAACTCGCGGGGGTGTATCAGGTAATCGTGTCCACCAAACGGGCGCGGCAGATCGGCTGGGCGATCTCGACGGCGACCGGCTCGGTCTTAGGTCTGACCTTCGCCGCGTCGAGTCTGGCGAAGTGGATCCCCGGCGGCTATTTCGCGGGCGTCGCGGTGCAAGCCTCGGTCATCGGCGCGATCTGCTGGGCGGCGGGCGACGCGCTGAAGCAGTATTTCAAGGCGTGCCGACAGGGGATCGAGCCGGACATCAATTCGCTCCGTGACTCGTTCGCCAAGACGCTTCGTATCAAACTCGCGAACGTGACCGCGACGGCGGAAAAAGCGACCGGCTTGAAAATGCCGACTATGGAAGCGCCGAAAGTGACGCCGCCTTCGCAGCCGACCCCCGCAACGAGCGTCACGCCGCCGTCCGCCGCGCCCCCAGCCGAACCCGTCGCGATCTCCGATGCGTTAGATCAGATCGCCTCGCTCCACGAACTGTACCGCGCGGGTGCGCTCTCCAAAGAAGAGTACGAGAAGAAAAAGACCGAATTGCTCAAGCGCATTTAGTTTCCCTTTCTTATCGGGTGCCACCCGGAGGGCACCCGGTAAGAAAGAAAAGAAGGCACGTACCATGCCAACGCTTCTGTTGCCGCCGCGTATGAATGAGGACACGAGGCGGCTGAATAGTGCCGCTTGGGTACGAGAAGGATGGGCGGTCGTCCACGCTCAGAGCTGGCGGTTGCCCCCGGATATTCGGTATCGTCCCCCGATCGTGGTTTATGGCGACCCGCTTTTCGTCGACCTTGCCGCGTCCGCGTTGCACCTCGCCATGCTGGAACCACCGACCGATTGGCTTCCGAATCTGCCATTTGATCTGCGAAAGCGAAATATTGTCCTCACTACGCTCGCCGGGGCACGGACCGTTTCCGAACCCACTTTCATCAAACCCGCCGAGGACAAATCGTTCCCCGCAGGCGTGTATGCCGACTCCGTTGCGCTTCTTGCGGTGACGCCCGGCTTGCCGGACGACTGGCCCGTTTTGCTTTCGGAGCCGGTGACATGGGAAGTGGAATATCGCGTTTTCGCGCTGGACGGCAAGCCGATGACCATATCGCCTTACTTCCGAGATGGCAAACTGGTCTACGAACAACTCCGTGGGTGGCTTGCCCCCCCGGAGGAACAAGCCGAAGCCCTCGCGTTCGCTACCGGTGTACTCAATGACACGTCAACGACGCTTCCTTCGGGTGCGGTGCTGGATGTCGGCATCATCGCGGGGCGTGGCTTCGCTGTTGTGGAAGCGAATCCAGCCTGGGCGAGCGGCTTGTACGGTTGTGACCCGGCGGACGCACTCGCTGTCGTCGCCGCGTCCGTCTGCCCTCGCTCCGATCTGGCTCCGTCTCAAGTACGTTTCGCCCGTCCCGCTGTCGTTGTCGAACCTTGATTGGAGGAATGCCCCGTCGCGAAACCGTACTCCGCAAGGCGAGAACCGCTTCGCTTCCCGGATCGGTGAGCGACACACCGCGATCCCGGCGACACGCACGAATAGAAAACGGGTAGTATCACAGTAGCAGGTGTCTGATCGTCACGAAACCACGCAAATGAACGTTTGCTCTGCGAGAGGCTTAAGTCGGAGACCGCCCTGAATCGGGTAAATCCGCTTCGTAAACCTTCGCCGAACAAGGAAAGCATTAATTCATGAATTGGAAAGTATTTGGCGGTGTCGCCACCGCGGCTGTCGCCATCTCCGCCCCGACCTGGGCGCAGGACGTTACCGAAGTACGATTCGGCTCCAGCCAGCCGATCAAGATTGTCGCCCCGAAAGGATTGAGCGCGACGTCGTACGCCTCGATTCTTTTCGAGTCGTACACGAATATTCTGGCGTCGAACGCGCCGCTGAACCGTTACATCCGACCGGCGGATATCGTCGTCCTTTGTCCGCCGGCGACTACTGCGGTGCTGAGCGGGAAGCGACCGACGACTTCGATAACCGCCGGGAAATCAGGGAAAACATCCACCCCGATCCCCGTGGAGGCGAAGCTTCCTCCTACCGGAACATACATCATTTATGTGATGGGACGCCGCTTTATTACCGTGACCCCGGAGATGGCGAAGGCAAATGGCGTTCCGTCCTCGGGAGTGTTCGCGGCGCGACTCGCCCGGCGCTACATGCAGACGTTCCCGCGCGAGTGTTTCCGTCCGCCGTCGTTGCCCGCGCTGGCGAATATTCCCGCGAACCCGCCGCTCCGCCTGACCACTAACCTGGAGCAAGCCATCCCGGCGGACGTTACCGGCAAGGTATACATGCTCGGTAAGGCTCTGTACAGCACCTCGAATGTGCAGCCGGACGGTTCCACCGGACCCGACAAGGCGGCGATTCTGACACGTAAAACGACCAAAGTGATTAACAACCGCGATGCCAGTGCGCCCGCGACGGTGACTGCGGTCAAGAATGCGAAGGCGGCGGAGGTCAAGGTAGATAATCAGACGTTGTATACGTTGTCCGACTTCGACGCGAAGTCAAACGGACTGCCCAACGCTCTTGCTTTTGCCCAGTACTTGAGCAAGCAGGTTACGGCACGTCTCGCGAGCGGGGCGCCCGCCCCGGTCCCGTCCGAAGGCGAACCGGCTCCGGTCCCCGCGCCGACGCCGGAAACGCCGACCGTACCCGTGCCGGACCCAGCACCACCGACCACGCC
>JACMMA010000387.1 GCA_014379275.1 Armatimonadota bacterium
GTCACAAACCAGAGCGGGGACGTTCCCGCGAGGCGCGTGAATGTTTTATCGGAACCGCGCACCTGACCCGCCGTACTGGCGTCGGAATATTCCTCGGGGTATGCCCAGAAGAGCAAGGGAAGTTTCTCGCCAGACGCCACGTCGTAGTTCGGCGGAAGATAGAGCGTTCCGGACAACGGTACGTCGTCCCCTTCGCGTTTGTACGTCACCAACTCTTTGTGCAGTCCCGTAATTTGCGGATGAGGGTCGGTAAAGTGTGTTATCGCCTCGCGGCGACCCGTTCCGAGATCAAGCCGGAAGAAGTTCGCGGGCTGGGTGCGGTTCTGGTATGTCGTCAACAAGCGGTTGGGAGTTGGAAGCGGAGCGGGGAGCCCCCCATCCCCCAATCCTGGGGGAGCCGGGGAGGTCGATTCCCCGGTCGACCGTGACGGCTCTGCTGCCTTTCCGGCTCCCCCAGGATTGGGGGATGGGGGGCGACCATCTCCTGGCAGAAATGACACGAAAGCCTCGAAGCCGTCGTCGGCGCATCGCCACAACTCTTCAGTTTCTTTGGTCGCTAAATTCATGAGGCGCAGGAACGGGCGGTCGCCCTCGGGTGTCGAGCCACGCCCCGACAGGTAAATCGCGTTGCCGTCCTGCAAGATATGATGCCTGCCATCGGGCTCCGTGATGTAAATGGGGCTTCCCGGGGAATTGTAGGCGTCATTCACCGAAAGATCAAACAGCACGTCGCGCTCCGGTTCGGGCTCGGACAGGTTCGCGCGATACGTGGTCCGCCAGCGGCGATCGCGGCTGTACTCGGTGAGTAAAACGTCGTCTGGGGTCGGGAGCCAGTCCCAGCCAGCGTATCGCTCCTGAAGCCGTAACACCTCGCGCACCGGGTCGGTAAATGGGGCAGGAAGCGTGAAGACGGCGTCGCGGTGGGGGACTTTTGCCAGCGGGTCCCCCCCGTCCAATGCCTCGATCCATAGCAACGTCGAATCGCGGTTGCCTTGCCATGCCACGTTGCGCGGGCCGGTCGCAACGCCCTGTTGCGGAATCTCGTCACGTACGGCCAGATGGGCAATGGTGCGAAGTACCTCGCCGGTTTGTGCATCCCAAACCTCGACGGTTTTACCGAACAGATGGTACGGAACCCGGAACGACACATCGGTTAGCCGCGAAACGGCAAGATACCTTTCATCCGGCGACCACGCCACGCCGAGGTATGTGTCCGGTGCACCTAGAGCAGTGATCGCCCCAGTCTCAATATTCACGAAGGCGAGCTGTACGGTGATAAGGTGACGAAACTGAGCGGTATCAAAATCGCTTCGGAGCAGATCCTGGAACGTACTGGCTTTGGTGAATTTGCCCGACGTTTCCTCGATAACCGGACTGTCCGGAACGAGAGGAATCTCCGGCAAGGGGGCGCGATCCGACGGGATCTGCGCGACTAAAAGCGTCCGGGCATCGTCGCTCCACTGGAACGGTCCCGCCAGGATGTCGGATACGCGCAAACCAGGAAGGAAACGCACCGACCCGGTTTCACGCTCACAAACGCCGATCTCGATGCCGGTATCGGTGTCGCGGGTGAAAGCAAATCGCGCCGAATCACATGTCCATACCGGAGACCCCAGACGGGAGCCATCCGGGAGACCGGTAACCTGAGTCGTCTCTCCTGTCTCGGTGTCCACGAGCGTGAAACCGGTGTACTGCGACGTGCGCTGTGTTCCATTTATCACCGGATCAATACGGAGTCCGGCGAGTTTCAGAAACGGGCGCGCGAGCGTGGCAAGGGGCGGATACGCCTCGTAATCGGCGAGGAGCAGAGTTCTGCGGTCGGGGGTCAGAAAGCCGGAAGGAGTGGGCGGTGTATCGAGAATCTGGACTATGTCGGAGGACGGTGTTTTGTAACTGCTCGTGGCATTGACGGGTGGCATACCGCTGATTATACCGGAACCAGGGCGCGGTTTGCGGTGACCCCAAAGTCGCGGTAGAATACGCGCTAATGCCCGACGGTCGGAAACCGTCGGGCTTTGCTACGAAAGGTTTATTGCACCCATGAAAGATGGCATCCACCCGGAATACCGCTGGATTATTTTCCAGGACGGTTCCGCCGATTATTCGTTCCTTTGCCGCTCGACCCTGAAGACCAACAAAACAGGGGTTTGGAAAGATGGCAAGGAGTATCCCATTTTCACGTCGGAAATTACTTCCGCCTCGCACCCGTTTTTTACCGGTAAGCAGATGATCCTGGATACCGAAGGACGTGTCGAGAAGTTTATGCAGAAATACGGCATGAAGAAAAAGTAGGCGTTCTTCGACGACGTCCTATTCGCCGTGCGATTGATTGCGAGCAATTGAAATTGGTATCGATTTCGATTGCTCGTTTGCATTCAGCATGAACGTGCTCGTGAACGGGTACTTTACCAACGGAGCATAAAAATTGTGAGCAGCGAAACATCCCCAATCCCCAAGAAACTCTATGGTGGGCAGGCGGTCATCGAAGGCGTAATGATGCGCGGCCCCGGTTTTTTCGCCGTCGCGTGTCGGCGTGCTAACGGCGAAGTCGCCGTCACCTGCGAGGAAGTTCCTAAGTCTCTGCGTCCCGACTGGCAAAAACTGCCCTTTTTGCGGGGCGCATTTTCTATAGTGGACGCGATGGCTCTCGGTACCCGTGCGTTGTTCTGGGCGGCGAAAGTCGCGGAGGCGGATATCCCCAAGGCCAGTCCGTCCCGGGAGGACGCGATTGCTCGTGCCGAGATCGCTCCAGTCGGTGTCGCGCCGGTCGCGGGTGTCGTCATCCCCGGTGTGGCGTCGTCGAGTGCTTCCCGCGTCACCGATGTGGCAATCGGCAGTGCGATGATTCTTGGTCTGGCGATCGGCATCGGGCTTATTGTCGGCATCCCGTATCTCATTACCGAGGTTTTGGGACCGAGGCTAGGCATCACGGGATGGTGGCAGACCGCCCTTCTGGACGGTATCGTCCGGCTAGCCATCTTTTTCGGCTACATATCCCTGGTAGGGCGATACAAGCATGTCCGGCGGACGTTCGAGTATCACGGCGCTGAGCACAAGGTGATAAATGCGCTGGAAGCAGGCGGACAGCTCACCGTCGAGACCGCCCTCGCGCAAACCCGGCTACACCCGCGTTGCGGTACTTCGTTCGTAGTGATTGTCATGGTCGTCGCCACGCTCGTTTTCGCCGTGTTCCGTGAATCACCGCTATACGCCCTGCTGTTACCCAAGTTACCGGAAAATCTCGCCGCATTGGAGCGGGTTTTGACGGGTGTTATCCGTCTCGCGGTGATGGTCGGTTTGATGATGCCCATCGCGGGAATCTCGTTCGAACTCTTACGCCTCGCCGGGAAA
>JACMMA010000388.1 GCA_014379275.1 Armatimonadota bacterium
CGCCGCCGAAGCCGCGACCACCGCCATCACGACCGCCGCCGCCGAAGCCGCGTCCGCCGTCACGACCGCCATCGCGTCCGCCGCCATCACGACCACCGTCACGTCCGCCATCGCGGCGATCGCGTCGGTCGTCGCGTCGCTCTTGTCGCGGTGCCGCCGGTGCTTCTACCGGGCGGCGTGCGCCGGGGAGAATATCACCCTTGTAGATCCATACTTTGATACCGATGTGACCGTACTGGGTCAACGCTTCGTCGAAGCCATAGTCGATATCCGCGCGCAGGGTATGCAGCGGAATCTTGCCCTGTCGGTCCTGCTCACGCCGCGCCATTTCCGAGCCGCCGAGACGACCGGCACACGCGCAGCGGATACCGCGAACCCCTAACTTCATCGCACGGGTGACCGCCTGTCGCATCGCCCGTTTGTGACCGATACGCTTTTCGATCTGTTGCGCGATCGATTCGGCGACCAGTTGCGCGTTGGTTTCCAGGTGACGAATCTCCTGGACGTTGATGCGCACGACCTTCTTGGTCAGCTTTTCGAGATCCGCTTTCAGATCGTCGATGCCCTTGCCGCCGCGTCCGATAATAATACCGGGCTTCGCGGTGTGCAGGGTCACCGTGACCTGGTTCGCCTGTCGCTCGATCTCGGTTTTCGCGATCGCGGCGTTGTCCCATCCCTTACGCTTCTTAACGATCAGACGGATGTCATAATCTTCGCGCAAAAGTCGGGGCAGGTTCTTCTTGTCCGCGTACCATTTGCTGTCCGCGTCACGAATCACGCCGATGCGGAACCCAATCGGGTTAATCTTGTGTCCCATGCTTACTCCTGCCCTTCCGTAACCGTGGTGGCGGTCGCCGGGGCGGTTTCTACAGTCGCATCCGCGACTTCTGTCGTCGTTGCTTCCGCGACGGGCGCGGTCTCTTCCACAGTAGTGTCTTCTACTGGTGCGGTTTCTTCCACTGCGGCGACTTCGGGCGAAGCGATCTTCGCGAGAAGCGGCGGCTTCGGCCCGCGTCGCTTCAGTTCCAGTTCCTTCGGCCTTGTGGTCGGAGGCGGCGTGCCTTCCTCGACGATGACCGTGATGTGACTGGTACGCTTCAGGATGCGGTATGCCCGCCCCTGTGCTCGCGGTTGGACACGCTTCTGGGTCGGACCCGGATCGACGAACGAGTTCGCGACCTTCAGCCACTGCCCGGACATATTGTGGTTCGTGACCGCATTCGCCATCGCCGACTTCAAAACGTTGGCGATCTCATCGGCGGCCTGGTTGGGTATAAAGCGGAGCATGTCGAGTGCTTCTTGCGCGTACTTGCCTTTGATCGTTTGCAGAACAAAGCGTACTTTGCGCGGAGTGGCGCGGACATACTTCGCGGTGGCTTTTGCTTCCATAGTATTTCCTGCGGCTCCTTACTTACGCACTTTCGACGACTGACCGGTACCGCCCGCGTGTCCCTTAAAGGGGCGGGTCTGGGCGAACTCGCCCAGTTTATGACCGACCATGTTTTCCGTCACGAGCACCGGAATATGTTTCTTGCCGTCATGCACGGCGAACGTATGCCCGATGAATTGCGGGAAGATTGTCGAGCGGCGAGACCACGTTTTCACAATACGCTTTTCGCCGCGCTCGTTCATCCCTTCGATTTTTTCCAGTAATTTGGGTTCCGCGAACGGACCCTTTTTCAAAGAACGTCCCATAATTTTCTCCTGCGGTGTCCAGACTCTCCCTCCTCCTGCCCCCTCCCTCATCGGAATGAGAGAGGGGGAGTTCAGAGATCGAACCCGTTTTCCGCGTGGTCAGGGGCAAAATGCACACCTGCCAACATGGACGCACCAGATACGACTGTCACCAGACTCCAAAACTCCCCCTCTCTCATTTCGATGAGGGAGGGGGCGGGAGGAGGGAGCAGACTACTTGCTGTTGCGTCGCTTGACGATATATTTGTCCGTAGACTTATTGCGCCGGGTCTTGAAACCGAGCGCGAGCACACCTGTCGCCGAAACCGGTCCTTTTTTGCGACCGACCGGCGATTTGCCTTCACCACCACCGTGCGGGTGGTCCCGGGGGTTCATGACCACACCACGAGTATGCGGCGTCCGACCCTTCCAGCGGCTTTTACCCGCCTTGCCGAGTTTCTCATTCTCGTGCTCCAGGTTGCCGACCTGACCGATGGTCGCGCGGCAGGTAATCAGAACACGGCGCATTTCGCTCGACGGCAAGCGAAGAAGGGCATACTTGTCTTCCTTCGCCATCAGTTGCGCGTAGTTACCGGCGGACCGTGCCATCTGACCGCCGCGACCGGGGTTCAGTTCCACATTATGGACCAGCGTACCGACCGGAATATTCTGCAACGGCAGGGCGCAACCCGGTTTGATGTCCGCGTCGGCGCCGGAGGAGATTTTGTCACCCACCGTGACGCCGTTCGGCGCGATGATATATGTCTTCACGCCGTCCGCGTACTGGAGCAGGGCGATGCGGGACGTGCGGTTCGGATCGTACTCGATCGCGATCACGTCCGCCATGATGCCGTCCTTCAGGCGCTTGAAGTCGATCAGGCGGTACATCCGCTTGTTGCCGCCGCCGTGGTTGCGGATCGTCATCTTACCCGAGTTGTTACGACCACCGGATTTCGTCAGCTTCTGGAGGAGAGCCTTTTCCGGCTTGCCTTTGGTGATCTCGTCATACGACGCAATCGCCATAAAGCGACGACCGGGTGTTACGGGTTTGTATTTTCGTACAGGCATTTACGTTAAACCCCCTCGTATATCTGGATGGTCTGACCGGCGACGAGGGTGACGAAGGCTTTCTTGATGCCACCCGCCTTGCCGACGGAAACCCGACCGAAAGCGCGGAACCGCTTTACCTTGGGCTTGAGATTGATAGTGTTGACCGTTGCCACCGTCAGCGGCTTGCCATCAGGTTGCGTGAACAACGTTTCGACGGCTTCCTTGATCTGGTGCTTGTTGGCGTCCTTGTGGACCACGAAGCCGTACTGGTTCTGTCCGGACAGGGTCAACGCCTTTTCGGTGATGAGCGGACGCTCAATAATTTGATACAAATCAGGCATTGGTTTCTCCTTCCGCCGTTGCCACCGGCACTGCCGCTGCCGAGTTCGTAGCCGCTATCGCCTCGGTTTCGATCTTATCGCCGAGAACCGCCTCGATCTTCGCGACCGCGCCGCGGGTGATCAGAACGATGCCGCCGTCCACGACGTCACGGGCGGAAAACTCCGGCGCGACGCGCACAGTAACGCCCTCGATATTGCGTACCGACTTGATCGCCACGTCGCCGTGCGATTCCACAACCAGTAGCCGCTTACGCGCCCCGGTCGCAACTTCGTTCAGAAAGCCCGCCGCCGTTTTGGTCGAGATAACGCCGTCGAGCGGCAACGCGTCGATGATAATCAGTTCACCGTCCGCCAGCTTGGAGGAAAGCGCGGAGCGGATCGCGCCGCGTCGCATCTTTTTCGGGAGCGCATGACCGAGGTCACGCGGATGGAAAGACAACGCCTTGCCACCGTGCCGGTAGTGCGGGGCAGCCGTCGAACCCTGTCGGGCGCGACCGGTGCCTTTTTGCTTGTACGGCTTTGCGCCGCCCGAATCCATATCGGAACGACCGAGCGAGTTTTTCGTGCCCTGTCGTTTATTTTCTAGCTCTGTCTTCACCGCCTGGTGAATCAAAGGGATGTTGCGCTTCGCGCCGAAGACACGTTCGGACAGAACGATTGTTTCGGTCGAGTCGCCGCCCTTCGTTTTAATTGCCACGGTAGGCATAATCATTTCTCCGTTTTGTAAGCATTGCCGTATACGACAGCCGCAACGCGCAATCGCGGACGATTCGCGCGGGAGGAGCGACTTTCAGCACGGCGCGGGTGGGGGAAGAATCGCGCGAAGCGATCTCGCCAAAAATACCCGCATAAGGGACCGGAACGGCGGGACGGGGCAGTGTACTGACTCGCCGCCTGCATGTACCGGGGCGCGAACGCCCCGGCGGTTCCGGTGAAGCCCGATAAATCGGGCTGGTATATCGCCCGTAGGCGATTATTTCTTTTTGCTGGACTTGACCGTGGTATTGACCTGCGGCTCGCGGATCACGCGGTGCATCTTTTCCAGCGCAAGCAGTCCGCCGTCCGCGCCCGGAACGGCACCCTTGATGAGTACCAGGTTGCGCTCGGCGTCAATACGGATCAGTTTCAAACCCTGCTGGGTGACCCGCTCGTTACCCATGCGACCCGGCTTGCGAGTGCCCTTGAACACACGGGCGGCGTCGGTCGCACCCGACGACATCGGAAGGCGTCCGTTCAAACTCGAACCGTGCGAGGCTTCCTGACCGCGGAAGTGATAACGCTTGACCACACCGGCGAAGCCCTTACCCTTCGAGATACCCGCGATCTGAATCCGCTCGCCCTCGGTGAAAACGTCGCCGGGGCTGATTACCTGACCGACTTCCACTGTCGTGCCATCCTGAATATCGAACTCGCGAAGGTGCTTTTTCGGCTGGACGCCCGCCGCGGCGAGGTGTCCTTGTTCCGGGCGGGTCAGCCGCTTCACATTCACATCCTGGAACGCGAGTTGGGCGGCGGAATAGCCGTCCTTCTCGATGGTTCGCACCTGCGAAATAACGTTCGGCTCGATGGCGAGTACTGTAACCGGTACCACTTTACCGTCCGTATCAAAAATCTGTGTCATCCCGACTTTTTTGCCGAGCAATCCACGTACCGACATAATCCGATTCCTCCACGGCGCACCTGGGGGCATTCGCCCTTGCGTGACGCGGCTTTTCTGTTTGTTTGAACCGCCAAGACGCCAAGGACGCCAAGAGCGGAAAAAGATAGAGAGAACCTTCAATACTCTTCGGGTCTTGGCGACCTTGGCGTCTTGGCGGTTCAAATTCTCTTAAAGTTTGATTTCGATGTCTACGCCGCTGGGCAAGTCGAGCCGCATGAGCGCGTCGATCGTCTTCGGACCCGGTGCCAGAATGTCTATCAGGCGCTTGTGGGTCCGCAGTTCGAAGTGCTCCATCGACTCTTTGTCAATCGTCGCCGAGCGTTGAACCGTGAATCGTCGTTTTTCGGTCGGGAGCAGTACCGGACCGCTGATTCGTGCGCCGGTCCGGCGCACCGTGTCCACGATCTTTTCCGCCGATTGATCCAGCAAACGGTGGTCAAAAGCGCGGAGGCGGATACGGACTTTGTTCGTGTCTTTTCGCATGATTTCTTTCGTGTAAATTAGTCACAAAAAAGCGAGGTTGCTCGGCTTTCGCTAAGCGACCCCGCATTTTCTCTTGTTATGCAATTACCTTAGCGACGACGCCCGCTCCGACGGTGTGCCCGCC
>JACMMA010000389.1 GCA_014379275.1 Armatimonadota bacterium
CGCGACGAGGATTCGAGCGAATCGGACAAGCCGCTCGATCCGGCGCAGACGATCCGCGATCTGCTGTCGAAAGGCGGCACGGTCGAAGCCGGTCTGCTGTCTCGCTCGACGCGCCGTGAATCGAAGTTCCGCTTATTGGAGGCGGGCGAGATCGAACCGTTGCTTTCCGAGTATCGGTAGATAACTGGGAACAAAAAACTCCCCCGGCAGACGATCGTC
This sequence comes from Armatimonadota bacterium, assembly GCA_014379275.1. Taxonomy (GTDB): domain Bacteria; phylum Armatimonadota; class Armatimonadia; order Armatimonadales; family Armatimonadaceae; genus JACMIU01. The sequence goes on from JACMMA010000389.1 coordinate 220, forward strand.
TGCCGGGGGAGTTTTTTGTTCCCAGTTATGAAGCCCCCTGCCCCCAATTCTGGGGGCAGGGGGGCTTTCAGCTACACGTACAGTTCGCTATCCTTGCTATGAACAGCCTTCGTATCCGGTGCACCGATGATGGTTTCTACCGCAAGGAATGAGTCCAGTTCCGTGTCCGAATGACGCTTGATCCAGGTGTTGAACTCCTCACCTTGCTCGTTCGTCGTGTTGAACGCCGTCAGCAGGTTTTCCAGCGCCAGGGGCACCTTTTCGGCGGGCACTTTGCGGTGGATAGCCTTCGTGAACGAACGATCTTTCCCGAGGGCACCACCCAGGTGGATGTCAAATGCTTCCACCTGCGAGCCGTCTTCGAGGCGGGCTTTACAGCCTTGCAATCCGATGTCGCCGACGCTGTGCTGGGCGCAGGAGTTCGGGCAGCCGGTCATGTTGATGCGCAGGTTGCGGTCGAACTTCACGCGGTTTTCGAGGTGCGTGACGATCTGGATCATCCGCCCCTTGGTTTCTGTGATTGCGAGGTTGCAGAACTCGTTCCCGGTGCAGGCAATCGCGCCGCGCCGTACCGAATGCGCTTCGTAAACGAATCCAGCTTCAGTCAACGCTTCGAGCGCGGACGGCAGGTTCGCGTCTGAGATGTGCGGCATGAGAAGGTTCTGCATGTGCGTCAGGCGGACTTCCCCCTGCCCGAATCTTTCCGCGATGTCGGCGAGTTGCGTTAGTTGCGCCCCGGTCACACGCCCGGTCAAAACCGATAGCCCGACCCAGTTCAGACCGGCTTGCTTCTGCGGGTGTACCCCGACATGGTCGCGGTACGGGTTGGTCGGTTCGGTATCGTCCACACCCGCTATCGGGTTATAGCCGAGGTACTCGACCAATTTCTCGCGGAACCTCGCCGCGCCCCAGTCCGCCATCAGGTATTTGAGGCGTGCGTGCGTACGCTTCTCGCGGTACCCGAAGTCACGGAAAATACCGGTCACGGCGCGGGCGGCGTCCACCGTCTGCTCCGGCAGGAAGAAGGCATCGACCCATTGCCCGAAGTACGGCTGCGTCGAAAGTCCCCCACCGACGCGCAAGCCGAAGCCCAGTTGTCCGCTTTTGGGGTCCTTTGCGCCGACGAGCGAAAAGTCGTGAATTTCCGGCTGGACGCACTGCTCGGGGTCGGTACCGACCGAGAGTTTGTACTTACGCGGCAAGTTCGAGAACTCTTTTTTGTCGAGCAACGCTTCGTGGATCGCCCGCACGGTAGGTCGAGCGTCGAACAGTTCGTCGGGGTGTATGCCGGAAACCGGACAGGACACGACGTTGCGCGGAATGTCGCCGCATGCGCCGGACGACGAGATGCCGACGGCTTCGAGCCGCGCGACAATATCCGGAAAGTGGCTTATTTCCAGCCAGTGCCACTGGAATGTTTGCCGCGTGGTGACATCGGCGATCCCGCGCGCATACTGCTCGGTAATCGCGGCGATCTCGCGCATCTGCGGCACGGAAACGATCCCGCCCGGCAGTTTGATGCGCATCATGAAATGCCCTTCGTTCGGGCGTTGCTGATAGATCCCGTACCAGCGCATCCGAACGAAATCTTCTTCCGCGATGCTCGCGAACCCGGTCTGCGCGTACCGCAGTACGTCGTCCCAAACATCCAGCCCGTCTTTATCTTGCTTGATCTTTTCGACTTTGTTCATGACTGCCGTTCTAATCTCGTTTAACCCGATAGAATATACTGCAATAGTAGGATATACACGATTATTGTATCACGGCACAAAAACGGGCGTCAACCGGATTCTTTAACCACAGAGACACCGGGGACACGGAGTCCAGAGGGGAGGTTTTTGAGTGCTTATGCCCGCTCGTTATAGGTACGTCGTCGTTCTTCGGGCGGTCGTCACCTCAAAAAGCTCTCTAGACTCCGTGTCCCCGGTGTCTCTGTGGTTGCATTCCTATCTGCCGATGGGACCGGGCAGTGCTGGCATGGACGGCGTGATCGGGGAGAGCGTTACCGGCATCGCGTCGGGGTGGCGTGCTTCTTCTTCGAGGGCGTCCTGCGTCAGCGCGTCCTGAATCGGCATCGCATAGGCGATGGCGGCGGGGTTTGCACTCGCGGGATGTTCCTTCGCTTGCATCGCCTGTTCCCGTTCGGTTGCCGCGAGATCGGCCACGGAGGGTTCGTTCGCGCCGTCCATCGGGTCGCCGATGGTGTGCTGACCGATCTCGGTCGCGCCATACTTTTCCAGAAGAATCGCCGCTTCCCCCGCCATCATGTGGTTGGAGCGGACCGACACCAGCATGTCGCCGCGGTGGATCGCCCCGGCATATACATGCGCTTTGTCCGAGGGGACGCCCTGATCCACGAGATAGCCCACGACGCCACCGAGTGCCGCGCCCGCCGCGCCCGCCGCGGCGGCGGCACCGAACGCCGCCCAGCGCGGTCCCGCCGCCAGTATCGGACCGACGCCGGGGATAGTCAGCATCACCGCGCCCGCTAAAACGCCGAGGGCGATGCCCGCCGCGCCGCCTTTGAGCGCGCCCGCCGTCGCGTCCTCAGCGGTTGTAACGGTGATTCCGTGCGAACCACCCTCTTCCACGCCTGCCATTCCTTTACCATCCGAGCGACGGACGACGGAGATTTCGTTGCCACTGGCACCATGATCCTTGAGTGCGGAAATCGCCCGTTCCGCGTTCTCAATATTGCCGAAGACGCCGTAAATTTGTTGGTATTGCATTGGTAAAATTCCCCTGACCGGTGCAAGCACGTTGCTCGCTTCACTTTAAAGAGTTACCCATACCGCCCCAGCGACAAACTTTCCGCACGGGTCCGCCCTATGATGCGCCGGGGGCAGAGAAATATTGACAGATTGAGTTGTGACCTGTACAATGACCGAACGTTCGGTTATTTTCTGTCCGTGGCAATGACGCCGGACATAAAATCTGTTTGCGAACGATTTGGTAGTCGATACCGTAACAGGGAAGTAGGGTATTTTGACCGGACGTTCGGTTAAACAATCGGTTGTGTTTCTTGTGGGGGCATTGGCACGCTTCCGCGACTGTCAGTTCGGCGCAGACCATTATGAAAGCAACGTTGCGAGAAATAGCCCGCGAGGCGGGTGTGCATCAGAGCACTGCATCTCACGTACTAAACAGCACGGGAGGTAGTACACGTGTTTCGATGAGCACGCGTGAACGGATTCTCGCCGCGGCGGGCAATCTGGGCTACAAAGCCAACCGCGCCGCGCAACAATTACGTACTCGCCGTAGCAACGTCATCGGTCTGCTCGCCGGGGACCTGGAGAACCCGTTCTTCGCCCGGTTAGTATCCCTGTGCACCGCCGAGTTGGAGAATGCGGGCTACGAGTGTGTTCTGGCGATGCGGCGTCAGGGGGAGGTCAGCGACCTGCACCGATTGCAAGCTCTCGCCTCCAGCCGCGTAGATGGGTTGCTGATCTGGAGCGAGACTCTTTCGGAAACCCGCACCTGGCTGGAAGAATCCTCGTTCAGCGTGAATGCGGTAGTGATGGGGTACCGGATTTCCGTGTGTGACAGCGTCGAAGCGGCGCTCGGGCAGGGCGTGGAAGACGCGTTGACGCATCTAATCGAGCAGGGAGCGCGTTCCATCGGTTACGTGACGCCCGCCAGTTCGCTGGGTAGTACGGGTGATCCGCGTGTGGGGATTTATCATGATACCCTCGCCCGTATCGGTATGACGCCGCGCATCTATACGTATCCGGGGTCGGCGGGAACGCCGGAAGCGGCCCGCATTCGAGTCGAGCAGTTGGTGAGCGAGGAACGCCCCGCCGACCGACCCGATGCATTGCTGTGCTTCAACGACATGACTGCCATCGGGGCACTGATGGGTCTGCGACGACGCGGGTTACGCGTCCCCCATGACATTGCGATCGTAGGATGCGACGATCTGCCGCTCGTCTCACAGATGGACGTGCCGATAACCAGCATTTCGTATCCGCTGGAGGAGATTTCGCGCACAGCGGTCCGTTTTCTGCTGGAGCGCATCGCGTTACCGGAGCAGGAGAAAGAATACTCCGTATTGGCACCGCGCTATGAGTTGATTCCCGCGCCGTTACAGGTTCGGGAATCCAGCAAGATGCAGCCGTTCTCGTCCCCTTCTGTCGGATAGTGGAAGATTGATACAGATAAATAGAAAGATTCGTTTCGAAATGTACAACAAGAATAGCAGGCGTACCCGGCAGATAAGAATGATACTGGTAGCCGGTGCTTTTATGGGTATTGCGGGTGGCACCTCATTGATTAATAGTGGTTGTAGCAAGCCAGCTACCAGCACCGCTTCCGGTTCGCCGGTGACAGGCAACAAGCCGGCTGCCACCGCCGCAGCCACTCCCGCCGCGCCGCAGGCAGTGTCGCCGGAGTATTCAGAGAAGATGAAGGCGAATCCCGGCGTAGTGCCCAACGCGCGCTGATGACAAAGTGCGCTGATTTCCGTTAGATAAATTTAGTTGAATGAAAGGGAATGCTCTGATGCATACTCGTTTGAAGAATAACACCAAAAATAATCGATTCGCCAATGCTATGGCTAAACGCGGTCAATCCGCGTTCACTCTGATTGAACTTCTCGTCGTGATAGCGATAATCGCCATCCTCGCCGCGATCCTGTTCCCTGTTTTTGCGCAAGCGCGCGAAAAAGCGCGCCAAGCCTCCTGCATGAGCAACATGCGCCAGCTCGGGCAGGGCGTCGCCATGTTCACACAGGACCACGACGAACTGTTGCCGAAGGCGTTCTTCAATGACCAAGGGGACGGCGCGTCGCCCTGGGGGTTGCATTTCGAAACCGGATGGGACGCCGCCATCTATCCATATGTCAAAAGCACGGGAGTATACTCCTGTCCGTCCGACGTGGACGCCCGCACCTACGATGTTAAAACGTACGTACTTCCCGGCAACCTGAAGATGCCGACTTCCTATCGCTACAACATCAGCAATCAGGAGGACGGGGCGTTCACTGCTTTGCAACTCTCCAAACTGGATCAACCGGCGGAGGCTATCGCTATCGCGGAAAGTAGCACCGGCGTCGATACGGCGAACTTCAACCAACTTTCCACCTGGGAAGGTGACAACCGAGGATACGTGTGTATCGACTGGCCGAACAACACCGGATTCGACCGACATATCAGCCACGTACCGGGGCGTAGCGATGTGACCTGGCGGCAGAGTGTGCCGGAACCGATCGATAGGGGCGCACGGGACCGCGGACTGTCGAACTATGTGTTCGCGGACGGTCATGTCAAAGCGATGCCGTGGCGGGCGACCTGGAAACGGCTGGGACCGGATAAAAGGACCGTTGATGGCACTATGGTCACCCCGACACTCTGGCGGCAAAACTTCGGGGCGATCAACAACGATCCTGGAAACCCTTCCACGCGCGACCG
>JACMMA010000390.1 GCA_014379275.1 Armatimonadota bacterium
AGATCGCTGATATAGTTGTCCGCCCAACTGTACGGCGTCGTCCATCCGTTGCGCACGATCTGCTCGACGACAAAATATTGCAGACAAAGCACCCATAACGCCGCGCCGATGGTGCGTCGCAGGGAGTGGTTTCGCAACGTAGAAGGTGGATGCGTCGTCATTTCGGTGCCGGGTCCGAGTTTCCTTTGCTGTTTGACAAAGCCCGCCGCCGATCATTGTCCGGATTATTTGCGGGCCTCGGCTTTGTTTTGGGTACAAGCATACAAGTAGGGCGGGGCATCCCGTTTCGATTCAGGAGATTAGATACCATGGTACACGCTACGCCGCCTCGTGACGCCGTCAAGGACAGGGTCGAACCCGCCGTCCGGCAAGCCGGGCCGTGGGTCGAAAAGTTAGCCCGGAGTGGATATGCCGCCAAGGGCGTGATCTACATGATCATCGGCATGCTCGCTTTGCAAGCCGCGTTTACGTCGGGTGGCAAAACCACCGGTAGCGAGGGTGCGCTGGGGACTATCGTCGAGCAGCCGTTCGGGCGGTTCTTGCTCGGCTTGGTGGGCGTCGGGCTTGCCGGGTACTCGCTGTGGCGGTTCGTGGCGGCGGCTATCGACGCGGAGAACGAGGGCAAGGACGCCAAGGGTATCGCGAAACGTATCGGATCGGTCATCAGCGGGATCATATACGCCGTTCTCGCGTTCACGGCGTTCCAGATCATCGGCGGCACCGCGAGCGGCGACGGTGGTAACTCCGGCACGCAGGACTGGACCGCCCGCCTTCTCGCCGCGCCGTTCGGGCAACTGCTCACGGGGCTTGTCGGTGCCATTGTGATCGGAGCCGGGTTGAAGCAGATCGCCAAGGGTTACAAAGGTGATTTCTCCAAAGAATTACAAGTGGGCGAAATCCCGGCGGCGCAACAAAAGCTGGTCGTCGGCATCGGTCGTGCCGGTTATATCGCTCGGGGGATCGTTTTCGCGATCATGGGCGGGTTCCTGATCAACGCGGCGATGAACGCCGACCCGAAGCGGGCGAAAGGCTTGGGGAGTGCGCTTGATCTTCTCGCGCAACAGCCGTACGGCCCGTGGATCCTGGGCGTCGTCGCCGCCGGTCTGGTCGCGTACGGCGTTTTTATGATCGTGCAAGCCCGGTATCGCCGCTTCGCAGTATAGGGCGCGTACCCGCCCCCAGTTCTGGGGAAGCCGGAGGGGGCGGGTGAGTCAGGTTCGATAGACGACAAATCTACCTGGAATTCTCTCCGTCGCCCCCAGGATTGGGGACGGGCGACACAGGAATCCCCACAGTCACTCGCGAAATACCCCATCACACTACAATGCGAATCTGCTCAAATTTCCTACTCCCGCCAACCTCCCTATCCTCATCAAACCGCCGCATCGGGTTGCGCGTATGAGCCTGGTCCGGGTTCACAACGTCACGGTCCGCTTCGACGACCGGCTGATCTTGCGCGATGTGTTCTTCAAACTGCTCAAAGGCGACCGGGTCGGGTTTATCGGGCGGAATGGGGGCGGGAAGACGACGCTACTCCGGCTGATTCTCGCCGAAGTCGGGCTGGGCGGCGACGATCCGTTGGTCCCCGAGGAAGGCACGGTCGAGGTAGCGCCGGAGATTCGGGTCGGGTATTTCTCGCAGTTCTCCGAACTCGCCGACGAGGTTTCCGTGCGACAGGTTTGTGAGAACGTTTTCGCGCCGATCCGTGCGGTCGAGGCGGAACTCGATACGCTCAGCGCGACTCTGTCGGACCCGGCGATCACGGAAAGCGCGATGGAGGTGGGGTTAGCGCGGCAAGCCGATCTGCTGGAAACGATGGAGCAAGAGGGCGGCTGGGAATACCCGACGCAGATCGAAACGGTGCTGAGCAAGCTCGGCTTCGACGAAACGCACCGGCACTTGCCGCTGAGCAGTCTGTCCGGCGGCTGGCGCAACCGCGCCGCCCTCGCACGGATTCTGCTCGAAAACCCGGACGTTCTTCTGCTCGACGAGCCGACGAACTTTCTGGATGTCGCGGGCGTCACGTGGCTCGAAGAATGGTTAGGGACGTTTCGCGGGGCGTTCATCGTCGTTTCGCACGACCGGGCGTTTCTGGACCGCGTCGTTTCGCGCATCGTCGAGATCGAGAATTACCACCTGCACGAGTACGCGGGCGATTACTCGGCATATGTGCGTGAAAAGCAGTTCCGGTTCAAAACGCTGGCGAAGCAGTTCGAGCACGAGGAAGAACTGCTCGCGTATGAGTCCGAGGCGCTCGACGACCGCAAGGAGGCGGCGAAAGACCCGAGTGGTGCGCTGAAGCGCAAGCTAGCCGATGTCAAGAAGCGCGCCGAACCGAAACCCGTGGACGTGGTTCTATCCGATATTTATGCGGGTTTGCACGTGCGCGAGAATCTGCTCCGCGTCGAGGACGTTGCCAAATCGTACAACGGGCGGACGCTGTTTCGCGGCGTGTCGTTCGAGTTGCACGGGCATGACCGCCTCGCCATCGTCGGCGCGAACGGTTCGGGAAAGTCTACCCTGCTCCGCGTCCTGACGGGGGAGGAGCCGCCCGATTCCGGCAAGGTGTTGTGGGAGGGCGGCATCAAACACGTTTCGTTCAACGGGATTTTAGATGGATTAGACCCGAAAGACACCGTGACGCACGCGGCGAACATTTCCGGGATGGCGTTCCACGCGCCGCAGAAGCAGGTGAAACGCTTCCTGGAGATGCTACGCTTCTCGGAAATGGATCAGAAACAGCGCGTCGGGACACTCTCGGGCGGGCAACGGGCGCGGCTCGCGCTGGCGCAGTGTCTGCTGTCTGGTGCCCCGGTGATCATCCTGGACGAACCGACGAACCATTTGGACGTTCCGAGTATTCAAGTCATGGAACGTGCCCTCGGGCACTTCCCCGGCGCGGTGCTGATGGTCAGCCACGACCGCTTTTTCCTCGACAAGGTGGCGACCCGTCTTTTAGTGTTCGAGAACGGCGAAGTCAACGACAGCCACGGGAACTGGGCGGCTTGGGAAGCGAGTAAGCAGGGTGATCGTTCGGATTAGTAGTTGTCTCTAACGTGGGCTTCCACTCCTCGGCTGGAGCGGGGATGTGCCATCCTCCGGTGGAAGCGTTCCCGCCCAGGGGGCACCCGGTTCCCTGCGGGAACAGGAGACGAGTAGTGGGACAAATCGGTAAGCCTCGTTCCCGCAGGGAACCGGGTGCCCCTTGGGCGGGAACGCTTCCACCGGAGGATGGCACATCCCCGCTCCCTAACCGCCCTCTTCCCGATACCGGTGCAAGCGTACCT
>JACMMA010000391.1 GCA_014379275.1 Armatimonadota bacterium
ATCGTTACGATTTTCGAGATCGGCGAAGACAACGGGCGGTTCTTTATTGCGATGGAGTTTCTGGAAGGGCAATCGCTCCGCGACCGGTTGCAAACCGTCGGTCCGCTGCCGCTCGCCGAAGCGATAGCCACTACCGCCGCGCTGTGTGACGCACTCTCCTATGCCCACGCGGGGGGCGTCGTTCACCGCGACATCAAGCCGGACAACGTGCATATATTGCCGGGTGGCACCGTAAAACTAACCGATTTCGGCATCGCGCGTATTCTCGGCGAGGACTCCCTGACCATGGCGGGGCAGGTGTTCGGAACGCCGTCTTATATGTCGCCCGAGCAGGTGACGGGTAGCCCGATGGACGGACGGACGGACCAATTCTCGCTCGCCGTTCTCTTATACGAGATGCTCACCGGGCGCAAACCGTTCACCGGCGATACGGTGGTGACGATCACGTACCGCATCATTCATGAGCCGATGCCCGCCCCGGCGGGAGTGCCCTTCGAGGTCGCGCAGGTGATGGAAAACGCGATGGCGAAGTCGCCGGAGTCGCGCTACAACAGTGTAATCGAGTTCAAGACGGCTCTGATCGCCGCCGCTCAGTACGCACGCACCGGCATTCATGGGAATAGTGCCGCCCCGATGAATGGAGGACTGTCGGCGTCGGCCCGTACGGCAGGTCCGTACGGGCTTGCCGCTGACCCGCTCACGCCCTCATTACCGCGAGGAATGACCCCTTCCGGAAGCCAGCAAACTGTTATGTACGGCAATACGACCCAGGCGCACCCGATGCGAAGGGCGACGGATGGACAACCGGGGGGCCAACCGACGAACCCGCCAACATACCCGCCGAATAATCCGTACAGTACGAACGGCAACCGCGCCGGTTCCAATTCACGCAGTAATTTCGGCGCGATAGCGGTAGCATCCGTGGTACTGCTCGCCGTGGTTGGCGGGGCGGGTCTCGCCCTTCGCGGCGCCTTTTCGACGCTCCCGGCGGGACAGAGTCGTGAATCGCTGGTGAAAATCACGAACGACGGTGTCAAACTGTTCGAGCAAAAAGAGTACGAGAAAGCTGCCGCGCTCTTCAAAAAAGTACGCGACGCGGGCGACGTTGCCGATTCCGCTACCCGCGTCAGTGCGGCGACCAACGAAACCGTTTGTTACCGCACGCTCGGACAGAAAGCGCAAGACGCGAACGATCTGGCGTCCGCGGAAATGTGGTTCACGAAAGCTCTGGAAGTATCGCCGCTCGATCCGAACGCCAAAGTAGAACTGGTCGGCGTACAAAAGCGACGGGGCACTATTCCGACCACGAATGCGCCGGTCGCGGCCTCCTCGCCCGGCGCGAATATCGACCCCTCGAACCCGCTTGCCGGAGTCCTCAAACCGTCACCGCCCGCCCCCGGTACCGGACCTGGCACTCCGCAACCGGTGTCCTCGGTGCCCTCGGGCGTCTTGCCGGGAACGCAGACCGCGAACGATTTCGCGGCGGCGAACCGCAAAGCGGAAGCGGAAGCGCAGGCGCTGCTGGAAAAAGGCGACGCGGCGTTTCAGACTCAGCAACGTAGCGAAGCGATCAGTTTGTGGCGTCAGGCTGTGGCGGCGGGTCCGGGTTCCCGGGCGGCGACCACCGCGCAGGACCGGATCAACCGTTTCGGTTCCGATGACAGCCCCGGCACTTTGTAAGCAGCGCGATTACCGTCTAGCCTTGCTCCGCCGTGAGCCGTTTTATAGGTCCATGGTTCCCTGTCCCACCTCCTCGGGGGGAGAGCTGGTCGTTTCCGCGCTTGTCGGCGCGGCTGTCGTTCTTGGTCCCTGCCGTTTTCCGTTGCCGAAGACGCGGGTCGGGTCGGGTTTTTCATGCACACGCAGGTAGATGCCGGTCATGATGTCTTCCAGTTCGGCGCGGTCGGCGCTCTCGGAAAGTGCCTGTTCGCCGGTCTGATCCTTATACCGCCAGCGCAATTCTAGCCGCCCCGAACGCCCGTGTCCGACTTCCCACTCGATGCCGCCGCGCACCTGCCGCAGAAAGCCGCGGTAAGTGCCGGATTGCCACCCGCGTTTTCGCAAATCGTCGTGAAGTGTGTCGAACATGTTTCGTTATACCGCGAGCGCGAAACGAACGGATCGATTCTGCCACGCAATTTTGTTGGCCACTGCTATTTAAATCAGTCTTGTTTTGCGTTATCATTCGTATGGCGCGATCCCGCTCTCCGCGACGAAAAAAGGAGTCGGGGGGCGTAGTGATGCAGGAGCGAATTTTTATGACGACAATTCCACGTCCCGAGTACCCCCGACCACAGTTTGTGCGCGTTGACGACCAGGGCACGCCGATTTATGTCTGCCTGAACGGCGGCTGGGAGTTCCAGATAGATCGCGCCGATAGCGGGTTGGAGCGGGCGATGAACACGACCACTGCCCGATATGAGCAACAGATACAGGTCCCCTTCTGCCCGGAGTCTGACCTTTCCGGCGTGGGGGATAAAGACTTCCTGCACGCCGTCTGGTATCGACGCTCCCTGACTATCCGTACTGAGTGGGCGGGACGCGAAACGGTGGTTCATTTCCAGGCGGTCGACTATGACGCGACGGTTTGGGCGATCTCTGAGAAAACGGGCGGCTCACCCCTGGAGATCGGGCGACACCGGGGAG
>JACMMA010000392.1 GCA_014379275.1 Armatimonadota bacterium
CGCCGGTCGCGGGCGCGAATGGTAGCCGGGTGTCGCCGAGTTCGAAGCGCACGTCCGCGAGGGGAAGCCCGAGCGCGTCGGCGGCGATCTGCGCCAGGATCGTATACGCGCCGTTGCCCTGATCGTGCGTCGCGCTTTGCACCACCGCTTTGCCGTCCGCCGACAGAACGACCCGCACATTCGCGGGGTTGTGTCCCGCCGGGTAGATCGTGGTCGCCATGCCGTAGCCGACCAGATACCGTCCCTCGCGCATGGTGCGCGGTTTCGGGTTGCGCTTCGCCCAACCGATCATCTCCGCCGCCCGTGCGTAACACTCTTTCAGGTGCTTGCTCGACCACGGTTTGCCGCTGTCGGGGTCCGTGTCGGCGTGGTTGCGCAGGCGGAACGCGAGCGGGTCCATGCCCAATTTTTCGGCGAGTTCGTCCATCGCGGTTTCCTGTGCCCAGGTCCCCGGCGCCTCGCCGGGCGCACGCATCGGACAGGGCGTCGGCAGGTTAAGTCGGATGAGTTGCTGGCTGATCGTGAGGTGCGGCGATACATAGATCGTTTTCGTGTTCCGCCCGCACGGTTCGGTGTAGCCGGACACGGTCGATGAGTGCGTCCGTGCGTCGTGGCGGACCGCCTGGATCGCACCGTCCTGCGCCGCACCGATGGCATACACCTGCTCGGTCGCCGCCCGGTGACCGGCAAGCTCCAGCATCTGCTGGCGTGTCCAGACGATCTTCACCGTGCGATCCGCTGTTTTCGCGACCAGTGCGCACAGTATCGGGTTGTTCCACTGCCAGCCCTTCGCCCCGAAAGACCCGCCGATGAACTGTGAAACCACGCGTACACGGTCCTCCGGCATGCCGAAAACCTTCGCGATGATCGTCTGGTTTCCCTTCAGGTTACGGCAGGTGTCATAAAGTGTCAGCGATTCGGCGGTGTCGCCGGCGGTCGGTTTCTGCCACAGGGCAATCGTCGCCTGCAACTCGATAGGATTGTGATGCTCGATGGGGGTTTTGTACGTTTCCGAAACTCGCACCGGCGAAGCGTCGAAAGCAGCGCCGACCGACCGCGCATCGCCGCCACGCGTTCTTTGCAGTTCCTCTTCCGGGTTGCCAATGAACAGGTCCGGGCGAGTCGCCACGGAATCGGCGGTCATAGTCAACTTCGACGGCGTGGTATCATACTCGACCTGTACCAGCGTCGCGGCGTATCGCGCCTGCTCGTACGTATCCGCGACCACTACCGCCACGGCTTGCCCCGCGAAATGCACCCGCGCGGTTTGCAAGGGCTGGTAATCCTCTCCGATCCCGCCGTCGCCTAACACTCGGATCTTGTTCAACATCGCCGGGAACGGTTGTAGCCGGGGCGCATTCTCGTGCGTCACCACTTTGATAACGCCGGGCGCGCGTTCGGCAGGCGCGGCATCTATCCGGCGAATACTACCGCTCGCGGCCGTGCTTCCCACAATCACGCCGTAGACCAGACCGGGTAGATCCAGTTCCGCCGTATAGCGTGCCATGCCGGTGACTTTTAGGCGCCCATCGCGCCGGTCTATCGGTTGTCCGATAGCTTCCATTTTGAGTATCTCCTCGCGCATCAGTGATACGGTGAAACATCGGCGGAGTATCCCGCGCCGAGAATCGTTTGTCCGTCGGTGAGTATCCCTACCCCATGTTCGTCCTCGAATTCCGCGTTGAAGTCAAGCGTGGCGACCGGTTTCTCGTACCCGTAAACTTTTTTCCGGACCACGATCCGTTGCAATCGCATCAGCTTCAGAAGATCGTCGGGACCTTCGGGAGCGGGTTCGATATCCTCGGAGACCGACTCTAAATCGCCGTTCCACCACATCCCCGAATCCGGACCATCCCCGTTGAAATCGTCCCACAAAGCTGTCGTTACCAGAGGGACCAACATCGCGTGATTGGCGAGCACCGCCGCCGCTAACGCGACAGCGGTCTCCGAAGGCACATCGGACTCGTCTTCGGCATCGAAAGCCAACTCGTAACTCCCCGTCGGTGGGGCGGGCGCGCTGTACTTGCTCTGGTAGACGAACGCATCAAAAGCAGGTGCGGCCACTTTATTCGCGTACGCATAGCCATTAAACGCAAAACTTCCCCACTGCAGGTGATCCCAGGTCTTCGCCATTGTTTTTATCCCTTCGTCTCTACGGCTCCGTCACGGAGACGCATACGGTGAAACCTCTATTTCGTTTCCCGCGCCGAGAATAGCTTGCCCGTCGGTCAGAATGCTGACGCCGTGCTCTTCCTCGAATGCCGCCCCGAAATCAAGTCGCGCGACCGGCTTCCGATATTCCTCGATCGTCTTCAAAATAACGACGCGGTTCAATCGCATCAATTGCGGCAGGTCATCGGGACCTTCGGGCGCGGGTTCGATCCCCTCACGTACCGTGTCCAGATCGCCGTGCCACCACATTCCCGAATCGGGTCCGCGGCCATTGAAGTCATCCCACAAAGCCGCGGTAATCCTTGACACCAGCGCGGCGGGATTGGCAATCACTCCCGCCGCTACTGCCATCGCGGCTTCCGAGGGTAGATCGGATTCGCCGTCGGCCTCGAAACCCAACTCGTATTCGCCCGCCGCCATATCTACATTTCTGTAACCGGTGTCATGCGCGAACGCATCGAACCCCGGCGCGGAAACACTCCCTTCCCACGCCCCGCCGCTATATCGGAACTGCCCCCACTGCGGATGATCCCAGGTTTTCACGGTCAGCCCTCCGCCATATCGTCGCCCGCTACGCCGCCCGCGCTGGATGCGAACGCCGTACCCGCCGGGCCTTGTAGC
>JACMMA010000393.1 GCA_014379275.1 Armatimonadota bacterium
ACGCTCGCCCGCCCCGTTGGCAACCCTTTTTTAGAGTGGAGAACAGGATGGACTTAATAAAGCCGGGGAGTTCGGTGCCCGCGTTCACGCTCCCGGACGCTCAGACCGGGCGACGCATAGAGTATGGTTCGTTTCTGCGGAAGCGGCGCATCATAATTCTGCTTTTGAACGATGCCGGGCGGGAATGGTTCGCGGGTGCGACCAAGCAAGCGCGGGAGTTCGCCGAGCGTGACCTGACCGTTCTTGCGATCGCGCGGAGCGCGGAGAAACCAGGCAACCTTCCCGCCGGGTTTCATCTATTGCTCGACGAAAACAGTGTGGTCGCCGAACGGCTCGGTGGTACGCCCGCGTTCTACCTCATCGGCAAGGATACCGGCATCAAGTCGGCATCACGAACCTTCCCGACGCCCGCCGAACTTTTCCGCACGATCGATTCCATGCCGATGCGAGCGCAGGAGGCGCGCGAACGCGGGGAGTGAGGGGAAGAAGCGCACAAGCCAATAAACATCGGCAACGCCCGCAAACCAATGCCCGACAAAATTGGGGAACATTAATGTGCCCTTTTTAAACAAACTATGGGAGGACGTGCCATGGCGGAAATCAAAGGTATCGACGGCTTGAGCGTGGAAGATTTGCGGGGTGAGATCACCAGGGGCGGTAAACTTGTCCATTTCCCGTATTGTTTCTCCGTGATTATCATGACATTTCGGCGTAGCTCCGACATTTACTTGATCCGTAAAGGGGAGGTGGCGCTAGCGAAAGGCTGGCCCTTCGCATTGGTGTCGCTTTTTGTGGGCTGGTGGGGTTTCCCGTGGGGGCTCATCTACACGCCCATCGCTTTATTTCAAACACTAGCAGGGGGTAAGGATGTAACGCAGGAGGTCATGGGAACCCTGCAGTACAGCAACGCCCCGGAAGGTGCACCAATTACTGCACCACCGATCGTCGGCGATACGCCCCCACGAAATCCCTGGACACCCTCTTGAAACCCTTAGAACGGGACGGGCTTGAGCGTTATGGCATCATCTTCTCCGATGCCGGAAACGATATACCGGTGGGCGTGTGCGAGTGCGGAGTCCGGCTCCATCGTCAGGCGGAGGAGACTGGTAACGCGCCAATCGGCGGCGTCGAGTCGCTCCTTGCCGAAAACGTTCGCGGTCAGCCCCATGGCTTTGATGAGCAGAAGCAGAGCGCGGAAACGTTCATCGGGCAGGGACGCAGTCTTGTCCATCATTGCCTGCAAGCGATGGCGCAGGAGCGATTCCCCGGTGTTCCGGTTCCCCTGTCGTAGGCTCGTTCTCCGCATAAATCCTAAAAACCGCGTCTCGCTTTCGATCAGTTCCTCACGCGCCAGCAGATTTTGTGCGGCGAGGACGCGCTGGTTGGGCGGCGCGGCATAGATGGTCGGGGATAGGGGATTGACCCGATTCAGATACAACAGGACTAGCGTTGCGAACGAGTGTAAGCGATGGCCCATTGGGTGCGCGGCGATGGTCCGGAAAACATGATCGAGATAGCCGCTCCCGGTCGGCTTCGCCGCGGCGGGAATGTAGTAGGTTGGCTCCCGGATCCAGGAACGTTCGTCGGAGCGCTGCCCCGGTTCGCTACGGACGATACGCTCTTGCAAAAGCAGATCAAGCAGCGCCCCGGCGATCAGAGCGCGATCCAGATAAACGCCGAGGTTATCGTTCCCCGTGGCGTCATCGAGCGCGAGTAACAGAAGTTCTTCCGGCAAAGTCAGCATATGCATCGGACACGCGACACGTACCGGCGGTGACAGAAAACGAAAGTCGGGATGCTTCCACACCCGCCCTCATCGCCTGCCTCGGATGATTATCGTAGTCTCGGGACATAAGCGTCCAAGACGTGAACAACTTGCTTGTTGCCGTACCTCTTTGCCGTTTCCCATGCGTCTTTGCCGACTTCGGCGTCATCGCGCCCCAGCGGGTTCCGACCGATCCGTGGATCTGCGCCGTTGTCCAGCAGGAACTGTACATACTTCGCCGATGGGAGCCGGATCGCGTGGATCAGCGGTGTAGATCCGTAATCGTCGATCACGTTCACGTCCGCGCCGAACTCCAGCAGCACCGGCAGCAAAGCAGACGCGCGCAGGTTGATCGCCAGGATCAGCGGCATCTCGTCGAAAAACTCGTAGCCGACGCAGTTCGGGTCGGCTCCGTTCTCCAACAGATGGCGCGCTAGGTCCGCCTTTTTGCGCATGATCGCGCCGTGGAGGCAGGTGATCCCCTCCTTGCCCGGCGTGTTGATACCGCCCCTTGTTTCGAGCAGTCTCTTAGCCAGTTCGTACTTCTTCTTCAGTATCAGTTCGGGGATGACGCTCCGTCCCCACCGATTCACGAACGGTACGTCGGGCGACCGCAGCCGCTCCAGCAGCGCCGGGTAGTCGTGCTCCGCCAGATAGACCAGGCTAGGCTCCATGCCGATCTCCCGGAACGCCGCGACCGCCGAGTGTTTCCGGTCGCCCTCCGCCCTGTCGAGCGCCGTCTCCCCGACTGCGTTCGTGAGGTGCGGGTCTGCGCTGTGCTCCAGGAGGAAGCGCACCGCCTCGACCGACCCGTGCACCGCCGCATGCATCAGCGGTGTGTTCCTCTTTTTCTCCTCGGGTTGGTCGTTAATGTCCTCTCCTTTACCCAGGAAGTACGCGAGCGCTTCGGGCGCGTTGAGGATGGCGGCTTGAACCAGCCCCATTTCGACATGGATGGGGTTATGCGCGTTCGACTCCAAGTACGCGAAGTCCCGGCTCTTGATTGCGCCCCGTAGACCCACGAAATCGGTCATGAACGTGTCGCGGCGATCGTTCTCTGCTTCCATCGTTCCTTACTCTACTTTGATTTTTTCAGTGGGGCACGGCCCGTTCGAATCAGGGCACTGCGGACGCGACGGCGATGCCTTTTCTGCCGTCTGCGAAATAGTAAGGGAAGCTCTTCCGGTGCCGGCGGCGACCGCGTTGGACACGCGACACATACCGGCGGCGACAAAAGGAGGGCGGGGTGCTTCCGCGCACCCCGCCCTCCGGGCCTCTAACAGGCAAGTGAGCTACTGCTAGTAGCGGTCGTTATCATAGCCGCCGCGTCCGCCGCGCCCGGTACCCCGTCCGCCGCGGTCGCCGCCGCTGTAACCACCGCCAGAGCCGCCGCTGG
>JACMMA010000394.1 GCA_014379275.1 Armatimonadota bacterium
CTGCTGGCGCTCTTCTGGCGCCACGCCGAACGGATACCAGACCGGAGCCGGGGTTCGGCGTCTCCCGGAATCACGGGAAACACGCCCGAAATGTTCCCCCACTGGTTGGTCGAGGTGATTGCGCTCATCACCCAGGACCCCGCCCGGCATTTGCCCGACCTCGCCTTTCACGCCGGGGTAAGCCCAACACAGCTACGCAGGGCGTTCCGCCGACACCTCGGGGTCACCCCGGTGGAGTATCTGAACCGCGCGCGTTTAGAGCGTGCGCGCTCCTTGATCGAAACCACGGACGGTACCGTTTCCGAGATCGCGACGCGGGTCGGGTTAGACAGCCTTTCCTATTTCACGAAACGGTATAAGGAAGCGTTCGGACATACCCCGGGACGACACCGGACGCGGGGTATCTGATATCTCCCGTGCTGTTCGAAGCCATGTAGAATCGGGGGACTGAACGCACCGTTGTTTGAAAAACGCACGCCGTTGTCGGAAATCAGCAAAGACGTCGGCGCGTAATCGGGAAATAATAGGGAAAGGATCAACGATTATGAACCCTTCTGATTTTACCGATACGCCACACCCCGTTTACTATTATCCCCTCCCCGCACCGCAGCAGGTGCTGGATATTGACTGCGACCTGTGCATCTATGGCGGCACATCGGCGGGCGTCGCCGCCGCGATCCAGGCGCGGCGGATGGGTAAAAGCGTCGCCCTGCTCGCCTTCGACCGACATATCGGCGGCTTAAGTTCGGGCGGACTGGGCGCGACCGACATCGGCAACAAAGCCGTCATCGGGGGCATCTCCCGCGAGTTTTATCGCCGGATGGGGCGACACTACGGCACCGGCGAAGCCTGGAAATTCGAGCCGACCGTGGCGGAGGAAACGTTGCGGATAATGTGCGCCGAAGTGGACGTCCCGATCTATTTCGATCAGAGGCTAACGGACGTGGAAAAGGACTCGAACCGCATCACGGCAATTCGTACCGAGGGCGGACACCGTTTCCGCGCCACATACTTCGTCGATGCTTCGTACGAAGGCGATCTTCTCGCAAAGGCGGGGGTGTCGTATACAGTCGGGCGCGAACCCAACTCCCAATACGAGGAAACGTTGAACGGGGTCCAGTACGGACATCCCAAACACAACTTCAAGGTGCCAGTGGACCCGTTCGTCCGCCCTGGCGAACCGGCGAGCGGGTTACTTCGGGGAATCAGTGCGGAGCCGCCCGGCGAACACGGCCAGGGCGACCACCGGGTTCAGGCGTATAATTTCCGTCTTTGCATGACGCAAGCCCCGAACCGAATTCCCTTCCCCAAGCCGGACGGATACGAACCGGAGCGGTTCGAACTGCTCGCCCGTTATCTGAGCGCGGGTATATGGGACGTTTTCGGCAACAACCAGATGATGCCGAACGGCAAAACGGACACGAACAACAACGGCGGCTTTTCATCGGATAACATCGGCGAAAATTATGGTTGGCCCGAGGGCGACTACGAAACACGGGAGCGGATTTTCCAGGACCATGTGACGTATCATCAGGGCATGATGTGGTTCCTCTGCCATGACGCGCGGGTGCCGAACGAGATCCGTACGGAAGTGAATCAATGGGGATTGCCGCGCGATGAGTTTGTCGCAACCGGGGGGTGGCCACACCAGTTGTATATCCGCGAGGCGAGGCGCATGATCAGCGATTACGTCATGACCGAGGCCGACTGCCGCTGGCAACGCGCGCCGGACGATTCTGTCGGAATGGGAGCCTACGGAATGGATTCCCATAACTGTCAGCGCATCGCCCGCGAGGAAGACGGCGTGTGGACGGCGCGCAACGAGGGCGATGTGCAGATACCAGTCAAGGGCCCTTACCCGGTGTCGTACCGATCACTCGTTCCCCAAACCGGGGAATGCGAGAACCTTCTCGTTCCGGTTTGCTTGTCCGCGTCGCACATCGCTTTCGGCAGCATTCGTATGGAGCCGGTGTTCTTCGTTCTCGGACAGTCGGTCGCAACCGCCGCCTGCCTCGCGATGGACGCCGGAAACATCGCCGTGCAATCCGTGGGTTATGCGAAACTACGCGGGCGCCTCCTCGCCGACGGGCAAATCCTGGGATGGAACCCACTGGCGTCGACTGAACCTGATTCCCACCCATAGGAGTTTTTCGCCGCCAAGTTCGCCAAGGCAAGAGAAAGGAGAAGAGAGGTTTCAAAGGGTTCTACCTCCGCTCGTTACCGAGCAGACGTGGCCATAACCGACGAGCCCGTCCTCAAAACCCTCTTCCCCTTCTCTTACCTTGGCGAACTTGGCGTCTTGGCGGTTCAAAAATCTGCCTTACAACACGGGAGTTAGTTTGCCGGTCTGGACGTCGTAGATCGCGCCAGAGACCGGGATGTCCTTCGGGATCAGCGGCGAGTCGTGGATCGTCTTCATGTCATCGCGGACGCTCTGTTCCAAATCAGTGAAGGGCAGGAAGTCACGTTCGCCGACGTCTACGCCGAGATCGGTTTGGATTTTCGCCCGCAGGTCTTCATTTTTGAAAGTGACCATACCGCAGTCGGTGTGATGGATGACCACGATCTCGGTGGTGTTCAGCAGACGCTGGGAAATGACCAGCGAACGTAGGGCGTCCTCGGAAACACGCCCGCCCGCGTTGCGAATGACGTGGGCGTCGCCGATCTCCAGCCCGAGAAACTTTTCCGGGTGTAGTCGCGCGTCCATGCACGTTACCACGGCGACGTGACGAGCGGGGGGCATCGGTAGCGCGCCCTCGCCGAAGTTCTTCGTAAATTCCGCGTTCGCTTCCTGGAAGGTATCAAACTCAGCCATAATCGCAAAACCTTTCTTAAGCAATCCAGATAATGTCGGGTTTGCCGATTGGGTTATACCCGATTGAGTTTGCTTTCGGATCATGATTCGGCGGGCAAAAAAATAGCGCGGCTTCCTCCCCAAGAAGCCGCGCTTTCCCTTGCTCTCATCAGCGATGTTTCCGCTCCCCAACATCCACATCGCTTCGCTCACCTCTTCCGGCGGGTCTCGCTCCCCAACGATCACCGTTACCGAAAGTCTTTTCTTTCTCGTCTTGTCACCATGTATCTACCCCCTCCGAAATGGGCGTAAACATTCCCTATACATTTCGTGAAATTATTTTTCGTCATTTTTCTCGGGAGTTCTCGGGGCGAACAGAGCGTTTGAAAAATGCTCTGATTTGCTGTAAAATGAAGAGAAAATAAACACAGTTTCGACGGGGGAACCCACGGTAAAAACGTCCGGGTTCCCCTGTTTTTGTGTGTTCTTTTCACCGCTGCCCTGCGTAGTGATTCCCGGACTTTTGTAAAACTGAGGAGAAGTAGTATTTACTGATGGCTGAACCTTTAGACGAACCCTTGACACCTGCTGACGCCGCGGACTCGCCGGAGACTCCCGGAACCGTGATACTCAGCGAACCTGTCGCCGAGCGCGGCCTTTCCTTCTACGACGGACCCGCGATCGACATCGCTTCCGAACTGCGGACATCGTACCTCGGCTACGCGATGAGTACGATTGTTTCGCGCGCCCTCCCCGACGTGCGCGACGGACTCAAACCCGTGCAGCGCCGCATCCTGTACGCGATGCGCGAACTCGGCCTGTCCCCGAACTCCCGCCACCTGAAATCGGCCAAGGTCGTGGGGGAGTGTTTTGTCGCCGGTACGCGCGTCGCGACGCCCACCGGCTTGCGCCGGATCGAAGACTTACAGGCAGGTGACCAAGTTTTCACCCAAACCGGTGTCCGCCCCGTCACCGAGGCATACATCTTGCCCGCTCAACCGCTCCTCGACGTAGAACTTGGTAGCGGGCGAAACGTCTTCTGTACGCCCGGCCAACAATTCAGAGTGTTAACCGGTGAACTCGCGACCGTTTGGAAGCGCGCCGACGAACTCGCACCCGGTGATGTTGTCGTCACGCGGGGTGGAACGTCGACTCATGCGAGTGGTTCGGACGACCCGGTTGTTGGCGACATAACGCTCGATGCGGATCTGGCATATCTACTGGGGTTCTTCCTTGCCGACGGTTGGGTAGACCGAGATAACAAGCGCGGGTATCACCGTCTCGCCTTCGCTGCCGTCGAACTTCCGATCATCGAGCGTGTACAAGGCATCCTGTCACGCAAGTTCGGTGTCTCCCCCGCAATCACGACTCGTGGCAACATGCACTATCTCCGTGTTCATGACTCGGCACTGAACAAACGATTCCTGGCGGCGTTCGACTTGTACGAAAAGCGAGCCGACACCATCACTGTGCCGGAAGCGTTGTTTGCAACAAAACCTGCGCTCCTGTATGCCTTCTTGTCTGGTTTTGCCGATGGCGACGGATCGGTACACAAATCGCGCAATATTCTGGTTCTTACCAGCATCGCGCGTCCTTTCCTGCATGATGTGAGTGTCCTGTTATTTGCGAACGGCATCCATAGCCGATTGGTGCCGTATGACAAAGTGGGTGGCAATACCGAATACGCTCTGGAGATCGGGAGTAGGTCGCTACACGCTCTCGGTCAACACTTAACGCTTTCGCACCCGGTCAAATCCGAACGACTCGCGGCGATACTTGCGCGGGGCGAGTATCAACCGGAAAAGGCGGCGAACGTCCCCTATCTGGGTGCACTTTTGATGGCAGAATTCAGCGAGAAACATCTTGGGGGTGGTTGGTATTCCGACGCGAGCGGCAACAAGGTGCGCTCGGGTTTGAAGTACGCGGATGGTGCCAAGATTCGCTACAGTGCCGATGTTTCAGAAACGTTTACTGTTTCGATGGACGCACTAGACACGGTCGGCTTGTTGAATAAAATGACGGCCATCGGATCACGTTATCTGCCCATGATCCAGGAGTGTCAGGAAAACGGGACGGCTTTTCACCCGGTAAAAGCCGTTCGTCCTGCCATGTCAGAAATCACCTACGATATTCAGGTCGAAGAAGAGCACGAGTTCATCGCCAACGGAATGGTCGTTCATAACTGTATGGGAAATTTTCACCCTCACGGCGACCAGGCTCTGTACGGGACGATGGTTCGTATGGCGCAACCGTTCTCGCTCCGGTACCCGATGGTGGACGGACAAGGCAACTTCGGCAGTGTCGACGACGATCCGCCGGCGGCGATGAGATATTGTGTAACTTACAATAACCTGGTTATAACTGGTGATGGGTTGGTTCCCGCCGGTGCTTTGTCGCACACCGAGGATATTTCGACTTCCGTTCTTTCGCTCGACGGCAAAGTCAATACCGCGAGCAAATGGTTCGACTGCGGCAAGTTCCCGGTACGCACCGTGCGGACGCACCGCGGCTACGAGGTGACCGGCACCACAAACCACCCGCTTCTTGTATGTGTGCCCGACGGAGACAAACGCACCACACTGGCATGGAAAACTATCGCCGACCTACACGTCGGGGATTACGTCGTCCTGGACAGAAGCGAAACCCTCTGGAACGATACCCCGGTAGGCTTATCGCAGTATTTCCCTATTTTGCGGGAGGGTTCGCGTTCCGAACGGCACCAATTACCGACCGTTCTTGACGAAAACGTGGCGTTGCTCCTCGGCGCACTGGTCGCGGAAGGTACCTGCCGTGCTTCGTGCATCGAGTTCTGCAACCTACCCGGCGATTTCGCCGACGCATTCGCGACCGCATGGGCGCGAGTGTTTCCGAGCTGTCGGTTACACACCTTCCACCGGGAACCAGCGAGTTACGGCAAAAAGCCGTTCCTGCAAATGCAGGTCGTCAGCCAGCAGGTGATCGCTTTCCTGAATGCGATAGGCTTGAAAGGAAAGTCTGCGGAACGACTTATCCCCGACGCGGTTTTGCGTTCGCCGCAACCGGTAGTTGCCGCGTTTTTGCGCGGGCTGTTCGAGGGTGATGGCGCGGTCGAGCGTTCCGGGCGTAGCTTATTGCGTCTGAACCTTTGTGCGAAGAGCCGCGATATCCTGCGTCAGGTGCAGACGGTCCTTCTCCGGTTCGGGATTATATCGACCTTGAACGCCGAAGTGAAGCGGGGCACGCACCGTTTGCTGATCATCGGCGAGGATAATCTATCACGATTCGCCGAAAAGATCGGATTCGCCTCAGAAACCAAACGCGGCGCACTCGCCGATGCGCTGGCGACATACACTGGTGGTCGAGTTCTTTCGAAGACAGACTTCGTGCCGTTCCTTGCCGACTATGTTCGCGAACACGCCATGCGCGGGAACCGGGAATGGCTGGATAGAAACAACTTCGACCGACCGGAGCGACTCGAAAGGGCGTTACCGCGCCTCGCACAATCGCTGCCAGCGGAAGATTTCGCGCACATCGCGCAACTGTCGCGGAACCGCTACCTGTTTGAGCCGGTGGTCGCCATTGAGGACGCGGGGGAACAGAACGTTTATTCGATCCGCGTGGATAGCGATTGCCATTCGTTCGTCGCCAACGGCTTCATCAACCATAACACCGAGGCGCGCTTGACGGCGGTGGCGATGGAGATGATGGAGGACATCGAGAAAGACACGGTGAACTTCGTCCCGACCTACGACAACGAGCGACGCGAGCCGAGCGTGCTTCCCGGTAAGTTCCCCTATCTGGTCTGCAACGGC
>JACMMA010000395.1 GCA_014379275.1 Armatimonadota bacterium
GCGCCGGGATTATCACCGCGATCGCGGCGGCTCAGGGCGATTATCTCGTCGTACAGGATGCCGATCTGGAGTACGACCCGAACGAATTCGGCTTGCTACTCGCGCCGATGCTGGCCGGGAACGCCGACGTCGTTTACGGCTCCCGGTTCACCGGAAAGATCACCGGCATGAAAGGCGCGAACCTCCTCGCCAACCGGATTCTGACCACGGCAGCGAACCTTCTTTTCCCCGGCGCACGCATCACGGACGAAGCCACCTGCTACAAGATGTTCCGCGTTTCCGTGCTACGTTCGTTCCCGCTTCGGGCGCAACGGTTCGACTTCTGCCCCGAGGTCACGGCGAAAGTATTGAAGCGCGGCATCCGCATCCACGAGATCCCGATCCACTACCGCGCGCGCACCGAGCAACAGGGCAAAAAGATCCGCTGGACCGACGGCGTCGAAGCGCTATGGACGCTGATCAAGTATCGCTTCGTGGACTAGCCACCCGCGAGAACAGTTCTTCTGATTTTTGATCAAGGCACGTAGCTGACACACCCATTTCCTAAGGAGTTCGTATGCGAAACCGCAACGGCAGAGTTTTCATAGTTCCTTGCCTGGCACTCGCCCTCGGTTCGATGGGGTTCGCCACGCTGCTGTTCCCTGCCACGGTGAGTGCCGCCCCGCCGCAGGTGGAAAAAACGCAGGAAGCCTTAGAGGCTCTTTATGATGCACGGACGATAGAAAGTCGATGGAAGGCGACGGCGAGATTTCCGTTCGGTACGCCCGGCGTGTCCGCCCAGAGTATGCGTCTTAATAAGGATCAGCCCTGGGTCCCATTCGATACGACCGCATCCACAGTGCGCGGTCAATACTCCCTCATCCCTGCGGCGGTAAGGCTCCTGAAAAGCCGTGCGGTTTCGCCGAAGGACTACACGGAACAACAACTCAACGACTTCGATACCGTTCTTGCGGCTTTCCTGCTGGCGTCTATCGGGGGGCGCCGTACCGTAGCCGAAGCCCTGCCGACGTTACTCCAAGCGACAGCGGCACGCGCCGGCGAGAAAGACAGTTTCGTTACCCGCTGGGAGATAATGAATTGCATGGTGACTCTTTGCGGCGCAAAAGCCGTCGTCCCTGAGATCATTACCCTACTGGAGAAGCACCCTGATCCTCAGGTGCGCGCTTCAGCAGCGACCACATTGGGAATGAGCGATCAACTCCTCGGCAACGTCCATATGGAAACAACACCGGACGGCAAACATCGGCAATTACTCCCTCAGGCGGCATTGCACAGTGATTTGCGGAACACCGTTCCCAACCTGGCGAAAATAGCCGCGACAGACAGCGCGCCTTCGGTCCGACTGGCGGCTTTGAACGCTTTACACAACGGAATTTATGGGACCCGCAAATCAGATTGGGGAGCGGCATTTTCCCACCTGACGCAGATTCTGAACAAGCCGAGTCCTTCGACGGAAGAATCTCGCGCCGCGTTGCGGGTTATTGCCGAAGCCCCTGCGAACCCGCGACCGGCGGCGAACGCATTCCGCCCTTATCTCGCCGCGACCGACGGATTGTCGCGCGGCTATGCCCTGGTTGCGCTCGCGCACGTTGTGAAATCAGGCGGCCGAGCGGCGGTGACGCAGTGGTATATCGCCGACCTCATGTCCGACGAGAAACGCCCGCAAGCCTTGCGCGAACTGGAAACGGCTTCGGATATCGCTTACGGTTTCGGTCACTGGGCACAGCGTGTACCGGGTGGGTTGCACTATTACTTTGATAACCGACTGATGAATGGCGGCATTGACGTTGCGGTTCTGGGGCGTGGCAACAAAAACACATCAGGGAGAGCGCATCCTCGTCAACTGCTGGACACTCTCATGAAGTATGGGTTGGAAGATAAGCGCAAAGATGCTCGACTTTCCTGCGCACGCGTCATGGAAAAAATCGCCGTAGCCGCAGTCGAATCTCAGGGGCGTAATCCCACGGACGGAACGCCCCCGCCACCTGATTTAGGCACGATTGCCGCTCTACTGGACCGGGCAAGTGACGTCATCCGCACAGACGATCCGGCACTCAGCCTTCGGCTACAAGAGCAGGCAAAATGTCTCCGAGGCCCGATGAGTTTTTGAAGGGGACGTATGACGTCACTCCCACGCGCAGAGCGTTTCGATGTGCGCCGCCGAACCGTCGCGCAGCCAGGCGTCGAGTTGTGCCTGATCTTTGAGCTGTTGTCCGCGCCCGCGCGACACCGCGACAAACCGCGTGTCGAGTTCGGGGAGCGCGGTCATATCGCCCCAGAGCTTTTCC
>JACMMA010000396.1 GCA_014379275.1 Armatimonadota bacterium
AGGAGTGAACAGGGGGAGCCGGTGGCTACTCTTTTGACGTACGGCGAAGGGTAACACGGGTCGCTTCGGAGATTATTCTTGGGGCCGCACGGTTTCCCGTCGCGAAACGAATCATCGAAAGGAGGGGTGAGTCCGTTTCCCAGACGACTCCGTCAGGCACGGCTGGTTTTCCACGTCGTTTCTTGGGGTAGACCGTAGCACGAAGGAGATTTTTATCATGGCAACTCAAGAACCACCGGTCCAGAAAAAAGACGGATCGGTGAATGAAAAAGTGCAACACTCGCCGATGCATGAGCAGACATCGGGGCAGAATCAGCGTAACCCACACCCGAACGAGAACATCGTCAACCGCCCGTATTCCCTGTCGAACGAAGAGCGTTTCGGCGACGGCACGGACGCGAACGCGAAAACCGAAAGTGCCGGTGTTACACAAGGGCACAGCAGTCCGCAGGGCGCGAAGCACGGGCATGGCGCAGAGGGGGGCAGTTCGACCGGGTTGCCCGAAGGCGAAAGCAGTTCCAACTCGTAGGACGACCGCGGTCCACTGGCATCGTCGGTGCACCGCGGTGTATGGAAGCAGCAAGGCGAAAACAGAACCACATCGGTGTCGTGAACGGTCCAGGGCGAGCCGTTTCTTGCTCGCTCCGGGCCGCCTCCGGTTTGCCTTTGTGTCAACTGCCGTTCGTATCCGACAAAGTCACCCGGTTGCGTCCCTCCGCTTTCGATCGATACAGGGCGGCATCCGCGGCGGAAACGAGGTCGTTTCCTCCCGCCATAAAGGGGGTCAGTTCTGCCACCCCGAAACTCGCTGTCACCTCGCGGTGCGCAAACGATGACGACGCGATCTCCGAGCGGAACAGGTCGGCGATGATCGCGCCGGTCTCCCCATCGGTCTCCGTCGCAAGCACGACGAACTCTTCGCCGCCATAGCGCGCCGGAAGGTCGGAGTCACGGGCGACGCGCGACAAAATCCGTCCGACTTGCCGTAGCACTTCGTCCCCTGCCGGATGACCGAACATGTCGTTATAGGATTTGAATCGATCGACATCGAGCAGAATCAAAGAGAGTGGCGTTTCCGTCTGCCGGGCGTAGACGACCGCGGTCGCGAGCCGGTCGCCGAAAGAGCGTCGGTTGGCGAGGCCGGTCAACCCGTCGGTAGTGGCCAGTGCCGACAGACGAACAGTCTCTGCTTCCAATCGGCGTTTGTGTTGTTCGAGTGCTACCAGTGTGCCGAGTTGATGACCGAGCGCGATTAGCGCGCGTTCTTGCAGGTGGTCCAGACGGCGCGGGGTACAGGCATCGCCGACAAGCAAATCGCCGAAGTTGGTCGACGTGCCGCCGCGTCCGGCGACAACGGGAATCGCGACGAAAAAGCGGAGCGTGCTCAGTCGAAGGAAAGAGCGCAGACGCGATAGCGATGCGGGGTCGGCGTCCACCTCCGCATCGAAGAGCGTGACAAGGGTGTTTTTTGCCGTGATAACCCGGACCACATCAAGACCGGGAGGCGTTGTCTGGGCGTAGATTTCTACGGAGAGGTTTTCTCCCTGATCGGCGCGTAGAATTGCGGCAGCGAGGCGGCGCACGTCATCCATTCCGCCACTGATTCCCAAAAATGTAGGCGTGTCTTCACCGAACACGCCGTCTACAGGCGGCGGGTTATAAAGCGTTTCGTCCAGCAAATAACGGTCTTTGGTAGAAGGTGGCTGAGGCATGCGGCGTTCCGATACGTACCAAACTGCAATTATCATGCCGTGCATAATGATCGGATCCGCGTTGACAGAACCTAGACGCGGTGCCTATAATCATGGGCGTGTTGCAAATTAAAATCCCCTCTCAGTCGCGGCGGTGGGTGACGCTGCTCATCATTTCTTTCCTGCTTATCCCGAGCCTCTCGCACGCGCAAACGGTGGACGCCGGTTCGTCGCGGCTGCCCCTGCGTGGTCCCCTCCCGGTGCGCAACTATGAGGCGGTCAATTCACTGTTCCTGTTGCCGATCCCGGTACAAGCGTCGGTGCTAGCGCGGAAAAAGCAGGTCCTGGATTTTCACTTCGATGCGCCGAATAACTTCCTCATTCTGCCCAGCGGCGGTTACTACACCGATTTTGAGGACCAACGATTTTCCTTCGCCTACACGCGCGGCATCGGTGAGGGCGGGGAACTGTCGGTGCGCGTCCCGTATGTCGCCCGCAACGGCGGGATTTTTGACGCACTGATCGACGGTTGGCATAGCATATTCAATATTTACGGCGGCGGGCGCGGCAATTTTGAGAACAATCAGTTCCGCTTCGATCTGCGCGACGGGCAGACCGGGACCGTGCTTTCGCAAAGCAGGGCGGGAACGTCGGGGCTGGGCGACATCGTCCTGGAATATCGCCGTGCGCTGACGCCAGGCCAACCCGGCTTCGACGACAAGACCGGCGCCCCGGACCCGCGCCGTGTGTCGATTTCCACCCGCGCTTCGCTGAAACTCCCGACGGGGAGCGCGAGAAACCTGCTCGGCTCGGGCGGCACGGATTTCGGTCTCGGCATCGCCGTTTCGGCTCGCCCCTTCCGCCGCGTTGCGTTCCACGGGAACTTAACCAGTGTTTGGCACGGTAAAACAGAGATAGACGGGTTAAGAAACCGACCGTCATCGATCCACAGCTTAGTTGCCGTCGAGTGGCTTTTGGATGGACGGACATCCTTTCTGGCACAGGTAGACGACAACCCGGCACCCCACCAAACAGGAATCGAGTATGCCGACCGGGAACGACGCATGTTCACCTTCGGGTTCTGGCGGCAGATAAACCCGCGCCAGAATCTGTACCTGTCGCTCGGGGAGAACGACTTCGGCTGGGCGGCTCGGCTGGCGCCGGATCTGCAATTGTCCGCCGGAACCCGGCTTTCTTTGTAGGGGCCGGATACGGAGGTTGCATAAAAAGACGGACGGCAGTGGCGAATGTTGACCGCACCCTTTCCTGAAACGAATTCCCCCCCCGGTAGACGGTCCCCTAAATTATCGGGAACCTTCAAGCGGTCTGAGCGTATTAAATAGCAGATAGCAGTCAAATAATTCGCGCGCCGTTTTTTGCTCTGCGTAGTGAAAAGCGGCGCGATGTCGTTTAATAGGAGTCCGTAACGGGTAAACGGTTGTGGCGCTTGGCGGCTGAAGGTAGTATTTGGCGGAAACGATAGTCATGGAATTAAACGCAATCGCGAGCGCGATTCTGGTTATCTGGTTTTGTTTGAGTTCACTGGCGCTGATCGGGTTACTTGCGGTTATTGCGTTTTCGCTGGCAAAGTTGCAGAGTAAGCTCGACGAGGTTGTGACGAAGGTAGACCCCTTGCTGGGTAAAGCAGACGCGCTCGTGACGCTCGCGGATGAGAAGTTGCGTATGGTCGGCGAAAGAGCCGAAACGCTTCTCACTACGGGCGAAGAGATCGCAACCACGATGCAGACGCGCGTGGAGCAGACGACGGGTACCGTTCACCGCACGGTGAATGCGCCGTTGATCGAAGTGAACGCGGTGGCGTCCGGACTGACACGGGCATGGGAAACGTTCACCCGGCGCAAAAGCGCACCAGTGGTTGTGACGGATGCGGACGAAGTAAATCAGGAACCGCAAAAACAAGGGGCAAAGGCATATGGCGGCTAAGGATAACAAGGCTGATTTTTTAATCGGGTTATTGGTAGGTGGTGCGTTGGGGGCGGCTCTCGCGCTTCTTTACGCACCGCAGTCGGGTGAGGAGACGCGCGAGACACTGAAGCATAAGGGCGAGGAGCTTGCGGATTCGGCCGGCGATATTTATGTGAAGGCGAAAGACCAGACGACGCAACTCGCATCGCAGGTGAAAGAAAGTACCACGCAGCTGGCCTCTCAAGTGAAGGAAGGGGCGTCCACAGTCGCCGCCCAGGTGGGTGACACGGTGGAAAAAGTCAAAGTGGATGTCGCCACGGGCTATGCCCAGGCGAAAGATGTGGCGGCACAAAAGGCGGCGGAAGTCGCCGAGGCCGTGAAAATCGAAGCGTCGAAGGCGCGATCCGCCGGGCGACGTGCCGCGAACGACCCCGCCACGGCGGACGAGTCCGCCGCGTAAACGATTTCCGGTCTTGTCGCCGGGGGAATTGGTGTAGGAGACCCGCTGTCGGAAAAAAGCGGGCTGAGGGACGAGGGGATGACGGACGCATTTTGCAGGATGCGTGAAACACACGAAGGGAAAAATTCATAATGGCAAACGATAAACCGGGGCCCGCAAAGGGCTCGGAGGGGGCACAGCGAATCGCTAATGCGCATCGCGGTTCCCATGACCACGACCAACAGGGCGGCTTTGCCGCAAACCCCGAACTTGCTCGCGAGGCGGGGCGCAAGGGCGGTGAAATCGTCAAGCAGAGATACGGTCAGTCGTTCTATCAGGAGATAGGGCGTAAGGGTGGCGAGACCGTGAAGAAATCTCGCGGGCCAGAATTCTACGCAGAGATCGGCCGCAAGGGCGGCGAGATGCGCGGCATCCGCGCCGCCGAAGCGCGGGCGAAACTGCCACCACCGGAGCCGAAGATTCCGCGCAAGCGCGGGCGGCCACGGAAGAACCCACTCCCCGAAACCACTCCGGAGTAGGCTCTGACTTCCGAGCAGGCAAGCTGTACAGCTTGCCTGCTTTTGTTTTGTGGAGTTCCTATTCGCACTTTATTCCGATATGAAACCACAACTTTCAGGGGAAATATTTCTCGTGTGCGTTTTTTCACGTTTCGCGGTGCGGTAAACAGGATATAATGCGCCGCAGAGACGTTCGATAAATCGCGCCGGTACGTTTCGCCCAAACCGCCCCGGTTGTTCCTACAACAAACGCCCCCGGCAGGGAACGCCGAACCTTTTCGCGCACACTCTATTAACCTACGAACACTTGCGGAAGGCGCGGCAACGGGATTGCTGCGTAGTAAACCAGACCAGATGTGTGGAATCACCGGATACGTCGGGGACCGCCCCGGCGTGCGAACCGTTATTGATATGCTTCGTCGCCTCGAATATCGAGGGTACGACTCGGCAGGCGTCGCCGTAGCGACTCGGGGCGACGAAGCTTCCGGCCTGGCGGGTGGCGGCGACATCGAGATCGTCAAAGCGGCGGGCAAACTCGCCGTTTTAGAGGGTGAGTTGCACGACTACTGGGACAAGTACGGGGCTGCCATCGGGCACACGCGCTGGGCGACCCACGGCGGGCCGACCACACCCAATGCCCACCCGCACTACTCCAACGACGGACGTATCGCGTTGATCCATAACGGCATCATCGAGAATTTCCAGGAACTGCGCGGCGAGTTGCAGGCGGGAGGCTTCCGGTTTACCTCGGAAACCGATACCGAGGTCATGGTTCACCTCGTGGAACGGGCATACCGGCAAAACGGCGACATGGAGCAGGCGATCCGCGATGCACTGACGCACGTGACCGGCGCATACAGCATCGTCGTCGTGTCCGCGCACGAGCCCGACACGTTGTATGCCGCCAAAACCGCGTCGCCGCTGATCGTCGGGCTCGGCGACGGCGAGAATTTTCTGGCGTCCGACATCCCGGCAGTACTCCCGTATACGCGGCGGGTCGTGGTGCTGGAGGACGGCGATTTTGTCACCGTGACGAAGACCGGGATGTGCCTGACGACGCTCGCCGGGCAGCCGGTGACGCGCGAACCGTTCACCGTGACGTGGGACGAGCAGACCGCGGAAAAGGGCGGCTTCCCCCACTTCATGCTCAAGGAGATTTATGAGCAGCCCCGCGCCATCGCCGACACGCTACGGGGGCGGATTTCGCCGGAGGAAACGGTCATCCTTCCGGAACTCGAAGCGTTCAGCCAGAAGCAGTTGGGGGCGTTCACGCGGGTGCAGATCGTCGCCTGCGGCACCGCGTACCACGCGGGCATGGTCGCGAAGCGGTTCTGGGAGCATCTGTTGCGCCGACCGGTGGACGTGTCGGTGGCGTCCGAGTTTCGCTACGGCGACCCGCTTGTGGGGCCGGACACGCTCTGCCTTGTCGTGTCGCAATCCGGCGAAACCGCGGACACGCTCGCCGCGCTCCGCGAGGCACGGCGTCTCGGCGCGACCATCGTTTCCGTGGTGAACGTCGTTGGATCGAGCATCGCCCGCGAATCCGACGCTGTGGTTTACACCCAGGCGGGGCCGGAAATCTGTGTCGCCTCCACAAAAGCGTATGTCACCCAGGTCGTCGCCCTGTATATGATCGGCCTGCACCTTGCGTTCGTCGAGGAGCGGCTGTCGCAGGACGCACTGAAAGTGTACGTTCGTGACCTGACGGCGCTCCCGGACGCGGTGGAATCGGTACTCGGCGGGGCACTTTTGGTGGAGGACCTCGCGTCACGGCTCGCCGAGCGCACTACGTTCTTTTATCTGGGGCGCGGGTACGATTATGCGGTTTCGCTCGAAGCCGCATTGAAACTCAAGGAGATTTCGTACCTCCACGCCGAAGCGTACGCGGCGGGCGAAATGAAACACGGACCGCTCGCGCTGGTCGAGCCGGGGGTAGTGGTGATCTGTTTCGCGACCGAGCCGCGCCTGTTCGATAAAATGCTGAGCAACATCAAGGAGGTTTCGGCGC
Source organism: Armatimonadota bacterium (assembly GCA_014379275.1). Lineage (GTDB taxonomy): Bacteria > Armatimonadota > Armatimonadia > Armatimonadales > Armatimonadaceae > JACMIU01. The sequence goes on from JACMMA010000396.1 coordinate 6,583, forward strand.
GCGGCGGAACCGTGGTCGCCATCGTCCCCGAAGGTGAGACCCGCGCCGACGCGGCGGCGGACGAAATCCTGCGCATTCCGGCGGTGCGGACCGAGTTTTCACCGGTCGTATCGGTGGTGCCCCTCCAACTCCTGGCGTATCTGATCGCGCGCGCCCGTGGTTGCGAGATCGACCAACCGCGCAACCTGGCGAAATCGGTGACGGTGGAATAACAGGCAATGGTAGACATTCTCCTGCCCGAAGTCGCCGACGGAAACGTTGCCCTATTGCTTGCCGCGCTGGATCACGGCACCCGTGATTGGCGCAAGCACCTCGGTGACGTTTCGCCCGCCGCGCTCGCCTGGCAACCGCTTCCCGGCGGTCACAGCATCGGAACCATCTTGCTTCACATGGCTGACGTGGAGGGATACTGGCTCTACGAAGTGGCGCACGGTAAATCACGCAGCCGCGAAGAGTTGAGCACCCTGCTGTCCGAAGAAACGGATCAGGGGGCGGGGCAATGGCCCGTGCCACCCGAACACCCACTCGAATGGTTTTACCGGGAACAGGACGTGGTGCGGCAGCGGACCCTCGCGGTGTTGGAAGCGGTTACCGGGACAACCGCGACTCATGAGTCTCCCGGGACGGAGTTCACGCTGCGCTGGCTACTCGCGCACGTCGTCGCACACGAATCGTATCACGGCGGGCAAGCCGTACTGTTACACGAGATGTTTAAGGCAGGGCACCGATGACGCGACACGAAGCGCAAGCGATCATCGCGCGGTTCGCGGCACGGCGCATTTTGGTCGTCGGGGATCTGATGGCGGACGAACACATCTGGGGACACGTCCACCGGGTTTCGCCGGAGGCACCGGTGCTTGTCGTGGATGTCGAGGAGGAAACGTTCGTGCCCGGTGGCGCGGCGAACGCGGCGAACCAACTGCGGGCGTTCGGCGCGAACGTCGTGCTGGCGGGGGTGGTCGGCGCAGATGCGGCGGGGCAGGCACTCACGGAGCGGTTGTCCGAGTTAGGTTTGGATACCGATGCGGTTGTCGTCTCGCCGGATCGCCCGACGACGCGTAAAACCCGCGTGGTCGCCGGAACCCAGCAGGGGGCGCAACAGGTCGTGCGCGTGGACCGCGAAAAAAGGTCCCCGCTCCCGCCCGACATCGCGGCGGTGCTGATCGAGAAAGTCGCCGTGCGGATCGCGGATTGTGACGCCCTGCTGTTTTCCGACTATACGAAAGGGGTTCTGAGCGAGGAGACCGTTCGCACCATCACGGAATCTGCACGGGCGCGCAAGCCGAACATTGTGATCACGGCGAATCCTAAACCGGCGTCGGTGCGCTTTTTCCGCGACGCCGATATCGCACAGCTCAACCGGAGCGAGGCGGATGAAGCCTTGCGAGCGCACCTGTTCGAATCGCCGGACGACGCGGTTTTCCATGAAGCGGGCGTCCGCTTACGCGAGTATCTCGGTCTACGAAACCTCCTGGTGACGCGCTCCGCGCAGGGTTTGACGGTGTTCACGCAAAACGGGGCATATACCGACATCCCGCCGCACCGGATCGAAGTGTTCGACGGCACGGGCGCGGGAGATTCCACTATCGCCGGGGTAACGCTCGCCCTCGCGGCAGGCGCGACGATCGTAGAAGCGGTTGAAATCGGCAACGCTTCGGGTGGCGCGGTGGTCCGCAAAGTCGGGGTGGCAACCGCGACGCGCGAAGAGATCGCCACTTTATTTGTTTGATACCGATTCGATTCTTTAAACCACGCTCCCCAATCAGGTGGTTTCTGACCCACTGTATCGCTCGCTTATGAAAGGCTAATTGACATGAATATCTGCGTTATCGGTACCGGCTACGTCGGACTTGTTACCGGCGTTATCTTTGCCGACCTCGGCAACGACGTGATCTGCGTCGACAAAATGGAAGAAAAGATCGC
>JACMMA010000397.1 GCA_014379275.1 Armatimonadota bacterium
TACGTTGCGAAACCACTCCCTGCGACGCACCATCGGCGCGGCGTTATGGGTGCTTTGTCTGCAATATTTTGTCGTCGAGCAGATCGTGCGCAACGGATGGACGACGCCGTACAGTTGGGCGGACAACTATATCAGCGATCTCGGCGCGGTCGAGTGCGCGAACCGCCCGCCGGATTCCGCGCGGTACGTCTGCTCCCCGCTCCACGCCGCGATGAACACGTCCTTCATCGTGCAAGGGCTTCTGATCGCCGGAGGCGCGATTCTCACCCACGCGGCGTTCCCGGTTGGTCGGATGCGAACCACCGCGCTCGGCCTTCTTGTGCTCGCCGGGGTGGGCGTGATCGCGGTCGGGTTTGCCCCCGTGGACGCACAAATCGCCGCCCACTACGCCGGGGCGGGCGTTCATTTCGTCGGCGGGAACGCCGCGATGATCCTGCTCGGAGCGGCACTGCGACAACCGGCGCAAGGCCGCGTAATACCGCGCCCGTTCGGCACACTCGCCTTGCTCGCGGGGAGCCTCGGGACAATCGCGCTGGGATTGCTGATCAGTGGTCACTACCTCGGCTGGGGTGCCGGGGCGATAGAGCGTATCGTCGCTTACCCCCTGCCGCTACTACTCGCGGGCATGGGCGTCTTTCTGCTCACGGACCGGAAGACACGCCCGTGAAATATCGGGTATACCGGTTCTGTCCATGACGAACGATACCCTGCTCGATAACTTTCACGTCGTGCTCGTCGAACCGGAGAAAAGCCTGAATGTCGGCGCGGTCGCGCGGGCGATGACGAACCTCGGTTTCCGCCACCTGCACCTGGTCGCGCCGCGCGGTTACGACCGCAAGACGGCGGAGGTGACCGCGTGCTGGGCGACTGACTTGCTCGACACGTTGATTATCCACGAAACGTTCGACGCGGCGGTTTCCGACATGGCGGATGTCGTCGGGCTGTCCGGGCGCGAGGGGATCAGCCCCGCTTTGTCCGGGACGCTCCCCGCATGGGCGGGCGACCTTCCGCGCCGTGCGCCCCGCAAAACCGCGCTAGTTTTCGGGCCGGAGGACAACGGGCTGCGTGTCGAACACATGAATCGATGCCGACGCGTGCTCCGCATCCCGTCCGCCGCCGAAAACCCGTCCTTCAACCTCGCGCAGTCGGTTCTGCTGACGCTCTACGAGATTACGAAAGCCCTCCCGGATGCCGCCGCGCTCGCCGCGCCACGGGCACGGGAACAGTCGCCGACGTGGAACGATTACTTCCAACTCGACCGACTCTTAGACGCGGTGATGACGGAAAGCGGCTTCGTGCGCGAAGGCTCACCCGCGCACGTCCCCGGCGTGGTGAAGAACCTGTTCCGCCGCCTCGAAATGTCCCCGCAGGAGATGGGCATTTTGCTCGGACTGTTCGGAAAGGTCGGTACGAATCTTCGGCGCGCCGCTCGCACCCGCCCTCCCGCCGAGTAGATCCCTTATCCGATAGGGACCGTGAAGGCGTCTCGGATTAGATCCCGCCGATCCTGGAAACGGCTTCATCCGAACAGCGTTAGTATCGCTTACTTCTTCGTCCCGGCAGTCCCTTCCGGTTTCACCACTTCGGGCACAGGGGCGGAAAGCCCATTTTTGATGTTGTCGCGTAAATCGTTGGTGTTTTTGCTGTAGCCGATGATCCCATGGATTATTTTGCCGTCCCTGCCGATGACGTACTGCGTCGGAATACCTTTCACTTTGTACAGCGTCTTCGCGACGCTGTTTTCGGAGCCGCCGGGGTCGAAGGCAAAGCTCAGATTAGGGTATTTGGTTTCATTCGCGTTCAGCCACGTAGCAAGCTTATCCTTTTCATCCCAGGTGTTGACCGCCAAAATAATGACATCGTCCTTGAAAAGCCCCGCAACGCTGTTTGTATGCGGCAGTGATGCCAGGCACGGTCCACACCAGGTCGCCCAGAAATCGATAACCACGACTTTTCCCGCGAAATCCGAGAGTTTGACAGGCTTGCCGTACTTGTCCTCGACCGTGAAGTCCGGCGCGATCGTTCCTGTCGCAAGCATGGGTGGGGGCGTATAAACGGACGATGGATCTTGCTTTGTTCGCGTCTGATCAACGATCTGGCGGGACTTTGCGGCGGGCGCTCGGCCAAGCGTGACAGCCAGCACGGGGTTGATTTTTTGATTTTCGTAAAAGACGTACCCTGATTTCCCTTTTTTCGCAGTCCCATCCATGCCGTAGTAGATCTGACCGGGCGGGTCCACGAAAAACGAGACCGGCAGCTGATCTTTCCTCCCATCGCCGACCATACGAATGACAATCTCGCGCACTTCTTTTCCGTGCCATCGTGTGCGAGAGCCGAACGAGAATACGGCGGGCAGTTTGCCGCTGAAGATGTCGACAGTACGCGTTTTTTGCAGGAACGACAGGATCAGGCCGCCCGACACTTCCCAACCGGGACTAGTACCGGGTGGCGGAACGATGTTTTCGAAGTACCGCACCCTTTTGTCGGGCGCATCAATAATGACTCGTCTGCGATCGGCGTAGTAGTTCGGTACTTGCGTTCCTTTGGGAGAGGTTGCTATGAGTGTAAACCCGTTACCGCGGCGCCACTTCAGTTCCTGCGTGTAGGCTCCGGGGAACAATCCCGAACTGTCCTGATGTTGCAGGGTCGCCGAGAACGAACCCAGTTTTTGGTATCGCGACAGCGTCTTGATCAACAGCTGACGGGCAGGCTCCGCCGCTTCTGGCTTGACGACCTCCATCGCCTGTGCGGAATCGGTCATGACGCCAACGCCCCCGATCACAATCAACGACGCGAACAGAAGGCTCCTGAAACACGATAATATTCCCATTCTATATCTCTTCCTTCCCCGCTTCGGGGGATCGAGCAACA